>DAIMKE010001289.1:0-2220 GCA_036721875.1 Bradyrhizobium sp.
TCCTTGGACACCAGCAGCGTCAGCGGCTTGAGATCCTCGAGCTTGGTGATCTTGGTTTCGGGGTGGGTCAGAAAGACCTGCGGGTCCTTCTGGAAGATGGCCGCGACCGCCACCACCGGCACTTTGTTGGTGACGGCGTCGAACGATTGCAGCGAGTTTGCGGTCATGAAGAAGTCGAGCTTGCCCGCGACCAGCAGGATGCGGTTGTTGGTGTTGGGGCCACCGGGCACGATGGTGACGTCGAGGCCGTATTGCTTGTAGGTGCCGTCGGCCACCGCCTGGAAGAAACCGCCATGCTCCGCCTCCGCGACCCAGTTGGTCCCGAACGACACCTTGTCGAGGGTCTGGGCGCGTACGGGCGCCAGCCACGCAACCAGCGCAAGGAGGCCTGCGGTTAACGCTCGCGGCAAAAAGGCCGGGTTCATGGTTGGACTCCGTCGCTCGTTCTGGCCCATGATAGGAGGCGATGGACGTGGGAAGCACGTCCCCCGGGGGTGGTTCCCGGAACGACCAACAAACTACCCTGCTATTGCATTCAAAGAAACGCTTCGCTCGATGGCTTCGCCTGTTCCGCCCCGCAACTGGACCGACATCCACTGGCCTGACATTGCCCGCAGCGAGGCCGCGCACTGGATCGCGGTGCTGCCGCTGGCGGCGACCGAGCAGCATGGCCCGCATCTGCCGCTCGAAACCGACGTCCTGATCGGCGAGGCCTACCTGGCGCGGGTGCGCGAAATGCTGCCTGCCGCGCTCCCGGTCACCTTTCTGCCCGTACAGCCGATCGGCATCTCCACCGAGCATATCGATTATCCCGGCACGAAGACGCTGCCGACCGACGTCGCATTGAAGGAATGGATGGCGATCGGCGAAAGCGCCGCGCGATCCGGGATCCGGAAGCTCGTGATGGTGACGAGCCACGGCGGAAACAGCGCCGCGATGTCGCTGGTGGCGCAGGAATTGCGCGCGCATCATCAGATGCTCGTCGTCACCACGAGTTGGTTTCGCTTCGGTATACCGGATGGATTGTTTTCCGACGAAGAGACGCGGCATGGCATTCATGGCGGCGCGACCGAAACGTCGATCATGCTGGCGCGCTATCCGCAAAGCGTGCGGAAGGAAGCGATCGCCGATTTTCGCCCCGCCAGTATCGACATGGAGAAAAAATTTCGCTGGCTGTCGGCGCATCGGCCCGTCCCCTTCGCGTGGCAGACGCAGGATTTGCACGAAAGTGGCGCGGTCGGTGACGCCACCAAAGCCTCCGCGGAGAAGGGCGAGCAACTGCTCGACCACGCCGCGCGTGCGTTCTGCGAATTGCTCGATGACGTCGACAAATTCGATCCCGAATTGTTTCTTCGTAAACCATGAAACGCGGGCGACATGCCCGTAAATAGCTGAAATATATAAGAAATAATCGACGAAACCATATTTCCAGGCGCGATTTCGAACCGCTTTCCAACACGCTCCGTCCAACTGGGCATGCGGACCACAATGGCCGCCTGAAAACAAGGATGGAGTTTACCATGTCGATCAAGACCAAGATTGCCGCTCTCGCTCTCGCTACCCTCGCCGTTACCGGCACCATCGCTTCCACGAGCCAGGCGCAGGCCAAGCCGCTGCACTGGGGTTACGGAGCCGGCCTCGTCGGCGCCGCCGTCATCGGCACCGCGATCGCGGCCTCGGGCCCGGGCTACTACTACGACGGCTATCGCCGCTGCGGCTGGGTTCGCCAGTTCGACGCTTTCGGCAATTACATCGGCCGCGTCCGGACCTGCTCGTACTGAGTTTTCTTCGGCTGACTTGGTCTCGGTTTGAGAAGTGACTTCTTCAAGCGAACCATTTCAAGACGGCGCTTCTCGTTAGTTTCACAGCGTTTTCTCTACGCGAACCGGAAAACCACTTCGCTTGAAAACGCTTCTCTTTGGTTTGACGCGTTTTCTCTACGCGAACCGGAAAACCACTTCGCTTGAAAACGCTTCTGTCGTGGATCCTGCGTCCAGCACGGGCGCCTCATCCACCCCGTGCTGAACCCGACCCGCCCGGTTGTCCCCCCGGGCGGGTCAACTTTTTTGCGAACCGATCCCCCGAATCAGGCCTGTATGTTGCGCGCCCGTCACGCGACGGTGTCATCTAGGAACTTCATGCTCGATCTTGCTTTTAATTGCGAATTAGAGCGTTAGCCCATCTGACTGAATCGTTGCGGATTCACAAATCAGCGTTTTG
>DAIMKE010001290.1:0-2215 GCA_036721875.1 Bradyrhizobium sp.
GTAACAAACGATCCCGGGCGCCACGATAGATCCTGGTTGGCCAAGGATGCAATGACGCGTGCCGAACGGGTTTCCGAGTTCAGAATGGGGCTGACAAACATGATCCGAGCTTCAGCGCGTTTGCTGTCGTCGTCATTCGTGGCGATCGAGACTTTTGCGCCCTCCCTGATTTTACCAAGGTCTCCTGGTGTAACAGTAAGATCGATCCAGACGGTGGAAAGATCGGCAACTGTATAGAGATCGGCGGGATCCCCTTCCTTGCCTACCGCCGTGCCGACATCCACCTTGCGATCGACAATTCGCCCTGGCATCGGAGAGCGAAGTTCATATTTGCGCAGGCTCGACTGCCCTGATCCCGCAGTGTCTTCCTTAGCTGCGTTCGCCACTTCCGCAGCGTCTATGCCAAGAGCTGACAGTTTCTGGCGTGCTAAATCGACGCGAAGCTGCGCTTCGGAAAAGCTTGCCCGGACCTGCAGGTATTGTTGTTCGGCCGAGATCCGCTTGTCCCAAAGGCCTTGCGCGCGTTCGAAATTCGTTTTTTGAAGATCGAAATTCACGGATGCCGTCAGATACTCGCTTTTGGCATCTGCAACCTCACGACTATCGAGCACCGCGACCACTTCGTCTTTCGTAACCATATCGCCGAGCTGCTTGCGCATTTCAGCGACCGTTCCGACGACGCGTGCCGGCACCCGAGCAATCCGGTTGACATCCGGTGAAATCGTACCAGGCACGATAATGTGGCGTGAAAGAAAACCTCCTTGAACAGTGGCAACGTCGATCTCCTGCGCGCTGATCTGGTCTTGAGTTAACTTGATCAAACCTTCAGCGGCTCTGCTTTCGTCGGCTGCAGGCGTATTGCGTGCGCCTTTCACGCTCTTCCCTGCGCCGCCACCCAAACGAATATCTGCACCATCCGCGGCTCGCGCTTGGTCGATGCCGGGCGGTGGCCTGAAACCAACAGCCCCTCGGATCGACTGGCCCACGTAAGGCGCGAATGCACCGACGAGAATGCCGGCAAGGCCAAAGAGACCAGAGAGGTAATAAGCGCGAGCGGTCATTTCCATCAACCTCTGAATGTCAGCTTCTCGCCGATTGCTGCCGGCTCAAATGGTGCACGGCGGCAGCCAGCATAAGCCCTCGCTCTCGCAAACGACTACTCGACTCATAAATTGACATTTTGACGTCTTCCTGAGCGCCGATGCAGCCAGTAGCGAATCAAAGCGACAATGGCCAGAAGGCTTAATACCTATAGCTACTATAGGTACAAGGCCGTTTTCTGAGGCAAACTGACACGGCCGCCCACGGCGATCAGGCTGTCGAAGCCGAGATCGGTCCGACGACGATGTCAAGGTGTGCTTCTCATGCATGCGCTGACCTCGTTTCGAGCCAATACTTTTAAATAGCTCTGTGCACAAATCAAGAATTATGCACAGCTAGCTCGACACCGCGATTCCAGTGGGTTATGCTGTGCATATTATATGTGCGCAATGCGAGCCCGTTCCATGCCCTTCGCTTATGGCTACGCCCGGGTCTCGACCGACGGCCAGACCCTCGACGCCCAGGTTGCGCAGCTCGAGGCGGCCGGCGCGACGCGGCTGTTCAAGGAGAAGGTTTCCGGTGCCAAGCGCGATCGCGTCCAGCTTGACAAGCTGCTGAGCACGCTGAACGCTGGCGACGTCGTGATCGTGACGCGCCTCGACCGCTTGGCCCGATCGACGCGTGACCTCCTGAACATTCTCGGGGTCGTCGCCGACAAGGGTGCGGCGTTCCGATCGCTCGGGGATGGATGGGCGGACACGACTACCGCTCACGGTAGGTTGATGTTGACGGTGTTGGCCGGCCTGGCGGAATTCGAGCGCGAGCTGATCCGCTCCCGCACCGGCGAAGGACGCGCTCGCGCGAAAGCGCGCGGTGTGAAACTTGGCCGACGGTTCAAGCTCACGCCGCATCAGCGCGACGAAGCAGTCCGTCGTCGCGATGCCGGCGAGGAGTCGATGACGGAGATCGCCAGGAGTTATAATGTTTCGCACTCCACCATCTCGAGGTTAAAGGCAAATTGAATCCGTAACGCGACATCCCCGTAGCTTCATCTGATCCGCTACGGTTGGGACAAGCCCAAGGTAAGCCATCTGCAGAGCTGGCTCGGGAAATCTGGACATCGGGCGTAGGTGGATGTTCGGCCTGAACGCGGCATGATTGTCGTGAACAGGAG
>DAIMKE010001291.1:0-2210 GCA_036721875.1 Bradyrhizobium sp.
GGCAAGCTTCTCCCAGCGAGGACCCGAGAACAGGCGCTTGTAGTCCTGGTAGGCAAGCTTGGCGTTGGCGATGGCGACCCTGCCCTTCAGCGCGGTCAGCCGTTCCCTTTCCGCGGGATCGTTGGCTCTCGCGATCTTCTCATCGAGCTGCTTGTCGACCGCGGTATCGATGCGGCTGACGAAGAACGAGGCGACGCTGGCAACGTGCGAGGGATCGCCGCCCTTGGCGACGTATTTTTCCAGCCCGGCGATATAGGCCTCCGCAACCTCGCGATAGACCTGCTGCGAGAACAATAGCGTGATGTTGATGCTGATGCCTTCGCCGATCAGATGTTCGATCGCGGGCAGTCCCTCCGGCGTCGCCGGCACCTTGACCATCAAATTCTTGCGCTTGACGTCCTTCCAGAGCCGCTCGGCTTCCGCGATCGTACCCTTGGCATCGTTCGCCAGATAGGGCGAGACTTCGAGGCTGACGAAGCCGTCGCCGCCGTTGCTGGTGTCATAAACCGGACGAAGCACGTCGGCGGCAGTCTGGATGTCCTCGACCGCGACCGCTTCGAACAGATCGGCCACCGGCCTGTCACCGTTCTTCAGCGCCTGGGCGATTGCGCCGTCATATTCGTCCGAACTGCCGATCGCCTTCTCGAAGATCGACGGGTTCGATGTCACCCCCTTGACGCCGTCGGTCTCGATCAGCGCCTGAAGGTCGCCCTTGGCGACGAAGCCGCGGGCGAGGAAGTCCAGCCAGATCGCCTGGCCATGGTTTTCGAGTGCTTTGACGGGATTCATGGTGCCTGTTCTGTTCGATCGGTCGTTTTCGGGACTTTGGCAGCTTTCAGGGGCAGCTTTCGGGCGTGCGCCCGGAAAGTCAACATGTGGTTAGGCGTCTGCATCCGGGTGGAAGGAGATAACGTCGCTCCCGCCGGTTCGATCCCGGCGGTTCATCCCGACTGCCTGATCTTTGCGGCTCGGTCGAACCGGCTTTTGCCAGGGCGACACCAACGGGCGAACGCACGAAACCGTGAAGGAGCCGGTCATGCCCAGTCCTTTGTTGAGTCCGGGCGCACTGTTGCTCGGCGGCCTGATCGTCCTTGGCGGGAGCGCGGACGCGGCCGGAATCGGCTTGAATGTGTCGGGATATGCGCGCAACATTCCGCGAGCGGTTGCAGGCGCACACGGTCCGCGCGTTGGCGTGCAAGCGGATGAGCGAACGCGGTCGCGACTGCGTCCCGCCACGCGCAGTATCGAGACGGACACAGCGGGCGAAAGTTCGGCGACGCGATCGCGGAAATGTGCGGACGCCGCGGATTGTCGGCCTCGCTCAGCCACTCAGGGTCTCAAATAGAGATAACCCTGCGACTGCAATTCGGCGATCCGGACCACGCCGCCGCGATCTGCGGCGATGAAGCCCGGCAGCAGATCGGCCAGTGCGACGTTCTGGGATTTCATCGTGTTGCCGCAGGCGGCGATTTCGATTCCAGCTTTTGAGAATTGGCCGACGCGCCGGGAAAGGTCCGGGTTTGCGGAAGACGTATGAAACGCGCGCAGGGCCTGGCCGTGGATCACCAGCGCGATCGTGACATGATCGGGGCCGCCGACACCATCGAGATGGTTCTGGATGTTGCCAACGACGAAGCTCACCTTGTCGAGATCGTTGAGGTGATAGACGACCTTGAGTTTGGTTGCGGCAGGCGCCGCGGTGCTGGCATTCGCGCGTGTGGCGGCGAAGGCTGCTCCGAGAGCCGAAAGCGCGCCCCACAGCATATTGCGTCGATGCATGACGTTCTCCATTCGGGATGATCGTTCGCGCTACTTGCGCCTGATAGCGGCGAGTTCCTTGCGATCGGTCACCAACTCCGTACATTCACGGAGCTCGGCGCGATCGACGCGGAAGATCTTGTCGTCGGCGCCGGCAACCAGATCGTTGCTGGCGTCGTCGTCGGGCTTGTTGCGCTCCCATATCCGGATTCGCTCCAGCCGGATCAGCGCGGACTTGTCGTCCTTCATCGCGACTTCGATGCCGCCGCCCTCGCAGTCGACGCCGCAGCCGTACCGGATTTCATTGCCGGATTTTTCGGCAACGACGTGACTGCAAAAGCCACTGGAGTCGAAATTGCCCGGCCGGTGGCGATATTTGAATCCGAGACGGAAGGAATAGTTGACGGTCTTGTCTTCCGGCGCGTCCTCCGCTGTGACCAGCAGCTTCATGG
>DAIMKE010001292.1:0-2207 GCA_036721875.1 Bradyrhizobium sp.
ACGACATCACGATGGCAGGCTGTCGTGATGTGACGTTAAGACGAGGGCTAGAACGGTTTCGCAAGGGCTCAACCCATCCTACGCGGCTGATGGTCGGCGAAAAGTCGTGCTTTAAGGTCGCCGGGTCCGGCAAATCCTTCCACGCTGCTTCGCGGCCGCCGGCAGCATTGCGGCGGTGAACTCGAGCGCGTCGATACTTGAATCCATCCCTGCATGTGCTTATATGCCAACTGGCCGAATAATGCGGGCATTTGGCACAAGGATCGCCGAGACATAATCACATGGGTAAGAACGAGCGTAGTGGCAAAGGCGTTGCTCGAACCTCTTCGCGGGGCGTTCGCGCCCCCGGCTCGCTGACCACCAAGCAGATCAAGACGATTGCAGCGTCGGCACTTACTCAGCGGCCTGACCATAAACAGTCGTTGAGAGCGACTCGCAAATCTCCTTTGGACAAACCCCGCAAGTCGGCGACGCTTGAGCGGCTGTCCGCCGCCGAGCAAGACCAGACCTATCAACCGCAGCCCGGCGCGGTTGTTGTTCGAGGGCATTTCGATGCGGTCACCGGGCTCTCCACCGTCACAGATGCGCCTTCACGCGGGCTCGGCAAACGCGCGGAGGATGAAGCGCGCTCCTCGGCCGAAATGTTCGACGTCGTGATCGACGGCAACAGCCTGTTTCGCATCGAGCCCGCTGCGCTCAAGCATCTTGCCAATTACAGTGATGATGAGATTCACGCCATCGTCGTGCCGAAACGCACGCTGGCGCGACGGCTGTCAGATGGTGAGCCGCTGACGGTCGAGGAGACCGACAAGGCGGTGCGGCTGGCGCGGGTCGACCGCCTCGCCGCAAACGTGTTCGGCGATGCCGCAAAGGCGCACCGCTGGCTTCGGAAGCCGAAGAGGGCGCTGGGCGGGGATACGCCGCTTGCCTATCTTGCGACGGAAGCGGGCGCTCGCGTGGTCGAGGAGATGTTGCATCGGATCGATCATGGCATCCTCGCTTGAGGATTCGGCGTGCGGATCTGGCGGATCTCCAATTTCGACGATCTTTCCGGTATTGGCGGCCTGAAGGCCGAAGGCCGCTGGCACGATCGTGGCCGGCACGTGGTCTACGCCGCTGACCATCCGGCTTCCGCGCTGCTCGAAGTAATGGTGCATCTGGAAATCGATGTGGAAGATTTGCCGACCAGCTACCAGCTGCTTGGTATTGACGTGCCTGATAACCTGGCTGTCGAAAAGGTGAGCTTGAGCGATCTTGAGAGGGAAACACCCGATTGGGCCGGCGATCCCAGGGTGACACGTGATGTGTTGAGGCCATGGTTCGACGAGATGCGCACTGCCGTGGTGTCGGTGCCGTCTGTCATCGTACCGTTCGCGCAAAATTATCTGATCAATCCGAGACACGTGGATGCGGCGCGCATCCGCGTGTCTCATGTTGGGCGTTATCCTCACGACGAGCGGCTGTTTGGGCTGCGAATAGGATCACCGTGACAGTGCATGGAATCCCACCGTCGCCCCTTCACGCAATCATCGCCTTGACCTGCGCCGTATCCGCAAATTCGACCAGCTCGACGATCTTGCCATCCTGAATTCTGAACAGATCCAGGATCTCGGTGCTGAACGTCTTCCCGCTTGGATGGTATTTGACGTTGACGCGGGAATGGATCGCGACCCGATCTCCATCGACCAACTCCGCCAGAATCTCGCGGCCTTCGAACCCGAAGTCTTTGATCAATTGGCTGAACCCGCCGCGCAGGGTCGGGTGGCCCTGCATGCTCCCGGTAAGCTCGAGCGCGTTCTTGTCGCCCTTTAGGGTGAACAGACCGTCGGGATGGAAAGCCGTCACCAAGCCTTCGGTGTCACCGCCGTCCCGCGCGGCATAGGCGCTCCTGACCAATGCGAGCATGTCTTCGCGTTGTGCCATGTTACCCTCCCTGCAACACGTATCAGGCCAGTCTAGCCACCTTTGCGTGTAAAGGCAAAAATGATCTCAATAGGTGTAAGGGCTTCGAACGCGGAAGCAGCATCGTTCGTTTTCGTTCCCCGGTTTTGCAAGAAAACGGCGGGAGCGCCGGCGAACCTTTTCAGGACCCCAGGTGTTTGTAGCTGCGGCAGGACAGACAACGCTGAGGGAGCTGAGCTATGAACGGAATTATCTATATCATCGGGCTTGTCGTCGTGATTGGTGCGGTGCTCTCGTTCCTGGGC
>DAIMKE010001293.1:0-2205 GCA_036721875.1 Bradyrhizobium sp.
GCCTCGGGCTGCACTACTACAAGAGCGGCATCGCGCGCTACGTGTCGCGGCTCGGCGCCGACAATGCCAAAATGCTGTTCCTTACGGCGCAGAAGATCCCGGCGCCGGAAATGCTGCGGATCGGCTACCTCACCGCGATGGTGCCGGCGGAAGCGCTGGACGCGGAAGTCGACCGTCTCGCCACCATCCTTGCCGGCAACGCGCCGCTGGCGATGCGCGGCATGAAGCGCGCCATCAACGAGTTCGCCCACGGCAAGCTCGACGAGGAAGCCGCCGACCTCCGCCACCGCGACAGCATGCGCAGCGGCGAGATCAAGGAGGGCATCCAGGCGTTCTCAGAGAAGCGGCCGCCGAAGTTCTGATTTGACCGCTGTTCGGTCGAGCCATAATGTACCCAACGCGGTGCAAGCCGCGCCCGGGCCCGCGGGAAGGGTTGAACCCACTTGCAGCTTTCGAGCGACATCTAGAGCCTTTGTGCAGCCGGTATTGCGGGCCTTCGGCGCGCTCATGCACGGAGGTGTCTGATGAACCGGTCTCCCGATCGATTGAATCTCGATCATCTGAAGAAACAAGCCAAGGATCTGATTCGCCTCTATCGCGGCCGGGATCCGGCGACGATGGCGCGGTTTCGCGCCGCGCTGCCGGCCGCGGCCGGCCATGGCGATCATGATATTTCCTCGCTGCAATTTCGCCTGCACGACGCCCAGTCCTGCATCGCGCGCGAACACGGTTTTGCGTCATGGTCCGACCTGAAGCGCTATGTCGAGTTGCAGATGGCCACGCGGAGCGAGCGCTCGGCGCGCGTGCTGCAATGGGCTCAGTTGCTCTATTCCGGCGATGTCAGCGGCACGGTCAACCGCGCCAACCCGCGCGTTGCGCTGCGGATGCTGGCGGATGACCCTACACTCGTTGCGGACGATCCCTGGCTTGCCTGCGCGATCGGCGACGAAGCCGCGCTGCGACAGGCGACGCTGGCCGATCCGTCGTGGGCCAACCGAACCGGCGGCCCGCTGCGACTGCCGCCGCTGTTTGCGGTGGCGCATTCGAGCCTACTGCGGGTGGACGAATTTCG
The DNA here is from genome assembly GCA_036721875.1 of Bradyrhizobium sp. Lineage (GTDB taxonomy): Bacteria > Pseudomonadota > Alphaproteobacteria > Rhizobiales > Xanthobacteraceae > Bradyrhizobium. The sequence continues at coordinate 1,073 of DAIMKE010001293.1, forward strand.
CGAGCGCCTGCAGCACTGCGCGCAATTGCTCATCGCAGCCGGCGCCGACGTCAACCAGCACATTTTCAGCCGCTGGCATCCCGGGTCGCTCGAAAAGCCGGACCAGAATTGTCCGCTCTCGACGCTGTACGGCGCGGCCGGCAGCAATCACGACCCTGCACTGACAAGATTGCTGCTCGACGCCGGAGCGAACCCCAACGATGGCGAATCGCTCTATCATTCCCTGGAGAATCCCGCATGCACGCGCCTGCTGCTGGAGCACGGCGCCCGCATTGCCGAGAGCAACGCGATCTACCGCGCGATCGATCTCGAGGACGATGCTGCGCTGAGATTGCTGCTGGCACACGGCGGCGATCCGAATGAGCCGGCACGCAATGCGCCGCTGACCGATTGGGGCTCGCCGTTGTCATGGGCGACTTACCGCCTGCGCCCACGTCATGCCAAGGCGTTGCTGGAGGCGGGCGCCGACCCGTCACGACAAACGCCTGAAGGCATCAGCCCATATCGGCTGGCGCTGCAATTCGGCCTCGCCGACATTGCGACCCTGCTGCTGGCGCAAACCGACGCGCCTGACATCTCCGACGAGGAGCGGTTCGTCGCCTTATGCGCAGCGGGCGATGAAGCCGGGGCGCGCGCGATTCAGGCACGGCGGCCCGATTTGCCGGCCTCGCTGGCACCGAAGCAGTTGCGCCTCTTGCCCGACATGGCCGCGGCAGGCGCCGACGACGTCGTCAGGCTGATGGTTCGCCTCGGCTGGCCGATTGCCGTGCGCGGCGGCGACTGGGATGCGTCCGCGCTCAACCAGGCGGTGTTTCGCGGCGATGCCGGCCTCACACGTTTTCTGCTCGAACACGGCGCAGACTGGACCGAGCGGCACGGCCACGGCGACAATGCCCGCGGCACGCTGTCATGGGCGTCGCTCAATGAGCCGGTCGAAGGCGGCGACTGGGTCGGCTGTGCACGGGCGCTGCGCGATCACGGCATGCCCGGTGCAATTGCGGTCGCCGGCGATTCCGAACACGAGCGGGTCGCGCGCGTGCGAAGACAATTCTCCGACGAGGTCGCCGAGGAATTGCTGGGTTAGAGCGTTAGCCGATCAGGTTGCAAATATCCTGCGGCGGCGAAGTAGTTTG
>DAIMKE010001294.1:0-2204 GCA_036721875.1 Bradyrhizobium sp.
GCGCAGCGAGGCCGTGCTCAGTCGAGAGCTGAGCCAGCATGATCGCGGCCGCCTCGTCGATCAGGGTGCGTCCGGCCACGCACAGGACGGGGTGTTCACCCTGCCAATCCGGCGGGAGAGTTTCCTTACCGAGGTAAGGCAAGTGTTCATTGGCGGCATTCTCTGCAACGCCTTCCACCGCGGACGATGCTTCGGCATCGGTGGTTGAGCTGCTCCGCGCCGGCGGCCGGTCCTCCTGATCGGCAAGATCGGCGGCGAATTCGCTGACGGCGTCCCGAATCTTCGTGAGACGTTCCTGGTCGAGCGCATTGCGCTCTGCGTCGGCTTGCGCCAGCTGCAAACCCTTCAGGGCGACCTCGTCATAATACGAAGCCAGCGATCGCTCCTTCAGGAACTCTTCTGCCTTTTCGGCCGCTTCCGTGGGATCGCCCGCCAGCATCCGCTGATAGAATATTTCCGGAGGAGAAAGCGCCGGTCGGTCTCCGAACATCACGTCGAGAAATTCCAATCGCTCCACATGCCGCCCGAGCACCACGAGGCAAATCGTGAGGGGAGTCGCGAGGACGAGCCCGATCGGTCCCCAGAGCACTGTCCAGAACGTCGCCGACGCGACCACGGCGACGGGGGAGAGCCCCGTGCTGCGGCCGTAAACCATCGGCTCGACGACGTGGCCCACGAGCGGTTCGACGACGAGAAACAGAGCGAGGGTCCAAAGCAGCATCGACCAGCCGGGATCGATGGCCACCGCCAGCGCCAGCGGGAATGCGGCCGCGATGACGGCGCCGACATAGGGGACGAAGCGAAGCGCAGCCGCGAGGATGCCCCAGAGAATCGCGCTCGGAATTCCGATGAACCAGAGGCCGGTGCCGATCACCACGCCGAATGCGCCGTTCAGGATGAGCTGGGTCAGAAACAGCTTGCTGAGGCGGCTCGCTGCATCGTCCAGCGCAGCGGTCGTGCGCTGCAGGTCCGACGAGCCGGCCAGCCTTATGAAGCGGTTACGAAGATCCTCGCGTTGAATCAGGATGAATACGACGAAGATGATGATGATGCCGGTGGTCGCGAGCGGATGAATGAGCGGAGAGATCAAGGTTCGCAGACTTTCCAACGCGCCGGGATCGGGCTGGCGCACTTCGACCGGCACCGGTGGCGCGGAGGGATTCGAGCCCGCGATCATGCCGGGGCTACGCGTGGATGGGGCGTCTTTCGGTTTATCAAGCTCCTTGCTGAGATCCTTCAGCATGTCGGAAGCGCGCTCCAGCGTGCCCCTGCCGGCCTTGGTGTCCCGAAACGCCTGGATCTTCTCGCTGATCGTCGATTGATACCGCGGCAGGTCACCGGCGAGTTGCGTCAGTTGAGCGGCGAGAAGGCTTCCCATCGTGAAGATCAGCATGAACGCAACGACGACCACGCTCACGACCGCCAATCCCCGCGGGACATGGATGCGCTGCAATATCCCGACCAGCGGCGCCAGCACGAAGCTGAGGAGAATAGCCAGCGCAACGGGCACGAATATATCCCGGCCGAAATAGAGCATCGAGATGATGATGACGGTCAGAATCGCCGTCGCGACTGCGCTGAGCAGCGCCATCAGTTCTTCGGTGGTGCGTGGTTTGAAGGGTTGTCGCGCCACAGGCCTCATTTGCTGTCCCTGTCCCGTCGTCCGCTGAGCGTGCACCGATGTCAGCTGCAAGGGCGCAGGACGACACTGCAGAGGACAGCCGCTCAGGGCACTCGTCCACGCGGTCTTCACGAGCGGCGGCCGAACTCCGGTCGCGCCATCGCACGCCAACCGCGCCGCCCTGAAAAGGTTCCTGGCTGCGGCAATGAAGAGCGCGATGGACGGCTCTCCATGGCCGACCGTTTCCCGTTGGCCCCCTTAGCCGAAGGTCGCTCGATCTCGCGCCGTGGCGACTCTGATGGGGTAGACCGGGCGTCGGTCGGTTCGGGTCAGGGCCTACCGTGGCTTTTGATCCGAGGCCGAAGCCCTGCTATTCGATTTCGAGCGAAGGAAGAAAGCGCCTGCAAAGCCAACCAGAACGCATATCGCAAGCGTATAGCCGGCTGGATTTAAGAGCCCCAGACGGTCAGCAAGAACAACGAGTAGGATCGAAGCAATTATTTGCGCGATCCATACGCGCCACGCCGCTTTGAGCGCGCGACCAAACGTCATCCGATTGAAGAGAAAAAGAACGGTGCATGTC
>DAIMKE010001295.1:0-2203 GCA_036721875.1 Bradyrhizobium sp.
CGGCCTTCGCCGTGGCGACATTCACCAGGGTCGGCGGCGGCTTGTTGTTCGCGAAGAACTGCGCGATCATCTTGCCGCGGAAATAGTTGAACCAGACCAGGCCGCCGACCAGCAGGGTCAGCAGCAGGCCCACCACGATGAACCAACGCACCAGCCGCACCGGCCGCTTGTGCGACTTGTCGACGATAGGCTTGCCCGACAGTTTGGGTTCGGTCACGATATTCATGTCATGCACTTTCTGCAGCTACCGAATGCCCTGGCTTCGGTGACGACTGGCCGTCCAGATGAAAAGCAATTGCGGCCTCGTTGAGCCCGATGCCGCGCAGGATGAATCGACAGAGCTGATGCTCCAGATCGTTGGCGTTGCCGTAGGCAAGACACGGCACCGCCGGAAGCCTCGTCAGCGCCGCCATCAGCACGGTATGGTGCGCGAACCAGAACAGATTGAGCGGGTCGCTACCGATCCGCACCGCGTCGCCGGCCGCTACCGCGCTGTCGATCGACGCCGAAAACACAGGCCCGATCAGTCCGCCGATCTTGTCGTAGAGCAGCCGCGCAAACTCCCCGTCGTCGAGATGGCTGGTCGTCATCAGCCGCAGCCGCTGCGCTTCCTCTTGATCCGACCCGTCCGATACCGCAACGAAATGCCCAACCATGCCCTTGATCAGTGCCACGAGCGTCGCCGTCGACGGCTCCTGGCCGAGCAGGTACGCAAAGTCAGGATCGGCCTCGCACTCCTCGGTCAGGATCTCGGCATAGAGCGCCGCCTTGGACGGGAAGTGCTTGAACAGCAGGCCCTCCGAAATGGCAGCTGCGGCCGCCACGCTCTTGGTCGTGGTGCCGGCAAAGCCATTTCGGGCGAAGCATCGCTTTGCGGCGCTCAAGATCAATTGACGCCGCAGATCACTGGTCATGCGCAGGGTAGACATGGGCACGTGAGTAATCACTCACCTGTATGAAGTCAAGGATGCATTGCAGCGCACCATTCGAATCTTGATGCAGTGCGTTTTGAAGATCACGCCCTCATCGCATTGATTGTAAATCATTTTCCTGAGAATCGGGTTCTCGCCCTGGCGCCTCATCACAGATCGATAGCAACCCCAACGGGCCTTGAAGGCGGCGCGGGAACCCACGCCAGCGGCTTGACGCCGGCCGGAGAACAGCGTTTAGGGTAGTTGCAGTCGCGACTAATTGGCTGGTCGCTCGTTGTCCGTCTTCATTTGAGAGCGACAGGCATGACTGCAGACACGCGCGAGCTGGCGGCCACCTTCGACCTCGAGAAGCTGACGCCCGAATTCTATGCCAATCCCTACCCGACCTATCGTGCGCTTCGGGAAACCGAACCGGTCAAGCGGCTGCCGAACGGTTCCTATTTCCTGACGCGCTACAATGATCTCGTCACCGCCTACAAGAACACCAGGACCTTCTCTTCCGACAAGAAGAAGGAGTTCGCGCCGAAATATGGCAGCTCCCTGCTCTACGAGCACCACACCACCAGCCTCGTCTTCAACGATCCCCCCGCCCATACCCGCGTCCGTCACCTGATCATGGGCGCGCTGTCGCCGCGCGCGATCGCCGGGATGGAACCCGACCTGGTGAAGCTGGTGGACCGCCTGCTCGATGCCATGGCCGCCAAGGGCAAGGTCGACCTGATCGACGACTTTGCCGCGGCTATCCCGATCGAGGTGATCGGCAATCTGCTCGACGTGCCGGAGGACGAGCGCGAACCACTGCGCGACTGGTCGCTCGCCATTCTGGGCGCGCTGGAACCCGTCGTTTCACCCGAAGCGTTCGCCCGCGGCAACAAGGCGGTGAAGGATTTTCTCACCTATCTCGAAGGGCTGGTGGCGCGGCGGCGCGCCAGGCCCGGCAATCCCGACCACGACGTGCTGACCCGGCTGATCCAGGGCGAAAGCAATGGCGAGCGGCTGACCGAGAAGGAACTGCTGCACAATTGCATCTTCCTGCTCAATGCCGGCCACGAGACGACAACCAACTTGATCGGCAATGGCCTCGTGGCGCTGCTGGATCACCCGAGCGAAAAGCAGCGGCTGATCGAGGATGCCGCACTGATCAAGACCGCGGTCGAGGAAATGCTGCGGTTCGAGAGCTCCAATCAGCTCGGCAACCGCATGACGGTCGAGCCGGTCGAACTCGGCGGCATCGCGATGCCCGCAGGCACGCCGCTGACGCTGTGCATCGG
>DAIMKE010001296.1:0-2200 GCA_036721875.1 Bradyrhizobium sp.
GAATCCTATGGCCTGCTGATCGACCAGATCGGCGAGGTGCTGCGGCTGCCCGATGCGGGCCGCGAGGAAAACCCCGTCAACCTCGATCAGCGCTTCGCCAAACTTGCCGGTGGCGTACACCGTCTCGACGGCCAGCTGATGGTCGTCCTCGACGTCGATCGCGTCCTCGAAATCGTGCCTGACTTGATGGCCGCATAATTTCGGAAGCAAGCAGACCAAACCGCAATCAAAAATATCCCTCCGGGGATGTCGAGAACCAGAGGCCTAAAATGAGAACATGTCTTGTCGTCGACGACTCGAGCGTCATTCGAAAAGTCGCCCGCCGCATCCTCGAAAGTCTGGATTTCCAGATCGTCGAAGCCGAGGACGGCGAGAAGGCGCTGGAAGTGTGCAAGCGCGCCATGCCGGAGGCTGTCCTGCTCGACTGGAACATGCCGGTGATGGACGGTTATGAATTCCTCGGCAATCTGCGCCGGATGCCCGGCGGCGATGCGCCCAAGGTCGTATTCTGCACCACCGAAAACGACGTCGCACACATTGCGCGCGCCCTCCATGCCGGTGCCAACGAGTACATCATGAAGCCGTTCGACAAGGACATCGTTACTGCGAAATTTCAGGAAGTCGGGCTGATCTGATCGGCCCGTTGCGTTCCGGCGGCTGAACGGCCTTCGGCGATATCGTTTATGCATTTGTGCCGCTGCGTCGTTTCTGGTGAAAAGTAATGAGTGTTGCGTTGATGAGTTCCCCGGCCGCCGCCCCGACACGGCAACGCAAGTTGCGCGTGATGGTGGTCGACGATTCCGTTGTGATCCGCGGAATGATTTCGCGCTGGATCGGAGCCGAACCGGACATGGAGGTGACAGCCTCCTTGCGCACCGGCCTCGATGCCGTCAACCAGCTCGAGCGCGTCAACCCTGACGTCGCCGTGCTCGATATCGAAATGCCCGAACTCGATGGCATTTCGGCGCTGCCGCGGCTGCTGGCAAAGAAGCGCGACCTCGTCATCATCATGGCATCGACGCTGACCCGCCGTAACGCGGAAATCAGCTTCAAGGCACTTTCCCTCGGCGCATCGGATTACATTCCGAAGCCGGAAAGCACGCGCGAAGCTACCGCCGCCGAGACCTTCCACCACGATCTGATCCAGAAAATCCGTCATCTCGGCGCCAAGGCCCTGCGCCGCGCGGCATCGACATGCCCCTCCACGAGTGCGCCAGCGGCGCCGGCCGTCGACCGGGCGCGCGAGGTCGCGCCCCGGCCGGCCGCGGCACCGGCTGCGCCCGTACAACTGGCGCGCCGGCCGTTCGGTAATCTGGCGCCGCGCGTGCTCCTGATCGGTTCGTCGACCGGCGGCCCGCAGGCCCTGATGACCCTGATCGCCGACATCGGTCCGGTGATCGATCGCTTTCCAGTGCTGATCACCCAGCATATGCCGCCGACCTTCACCACGATTCTGGCCGAGCATCTGGCGCGCGCCAGCCGCCGGCCGGCGCATGAGGCCGTCGATGGCGAAATCGTCAAGGCGGGCCGGATCTACCTGGCGCCGGGCGGACGCCACATGCGCGTCGTGCGTCACGGCACGGAGACTGCCATCGCGCTCGACGACGGACCGCCAGTGAATTTCTGCAAGCCCGCGGTCGACCCGTTGTTCAATTCCGCGATCGATGTCTGGCAGGGCGGCATCCTGTCGGTCATCCTGACCGGCATGGGCTCGGACGGCATGCGCGGCGGCAAGGAGATCGTTGCCGCCGGTGGCAGCGTGATCGCCCAGGACGAAGCAACGAGCGTGGTGTGGGGCATGCCGGGCGCGGCCGCCAATGCCGGCATTTGCGCCGCTGTGCTGCCGCTCAATCAGATCGCACCGAAACTGGTTCGGTTGTTTTCGGGAGATCGCTCGTGACGCCGTCAGACTATGAGTATCTGCGCAAGCTCCTGAAAGAGCGCTCCGGACTGGACTTGTCGGTCGACAAGCAATATCTGGTCGAAAGCCGTCTGGTGCCGCTGGCGCGCAAGTCTTCGCTGCAGGGCATCCCCGAACTCGTTCAGAAGATGAGAAACGGCGCCGACGCGCTGACGGGCGAGGTGGTCGAGGCGATGACCACCAACGAGACCTTCTTCTTTCGCGACAAGATTCCATTCGATCATTTGAAGGAAGCGGTAATCCCGGCGCTGGTGCAGGCGCGCGCGGCCCGCCGCAGTC
>DAIMKE010001297.1:0-2199 GCA_036721875.1 Bradyrhizobium sp.
CCCGACGTCTCATCAGCCTGCGTTGATCGGGATGCTGCGCCGGCTCTCGATCGCCTCCGCGGACTTGGGCAGGACGATCGTCAGCACGCCCTTGTTGAACGTCGCTCTTGCCCGGTCCTGCTCAACGCCGCGCGGCAGCCCGATATGGCGCTCGAAGCGACCATAGCTCCGCTCCGAATAGCCACGCTCCTTGTCCTCGGTTTCGGAACGCTTCTCGCCGCTGATCGACAAGACATTGTCGTCGACGCTGATGTCGACGTCCTTCTCATCCATCCCGGGCAGTTCGGCGGTGACGCGGATCTCCTTGTCGGTCTCCGAAAGCTCGATCGTCGGCCACTCGAGGCTGCGACCCCAGCCGCTCGTAGCCGGTACGCCGAAGCCCCGGAAGACGTCGTCGAACAGGCGGTTCACGTCGCGGTGCAGGGACACAAGCGGGTGCTGCTGGTCGGACCTGTCGTCGCTCCGTTCTGGAGCGCGGCTCTCCTGCCGGCCCCAAGGAATGAGATCACGAATTGCCATGATGATTATCCTCCTTTCCTGGCAGGCGTTGGACATGGTCCGTCGGCCGCGCCGCCGAAGCGGCGCGCCGACGGAGCCACATCTATCGCGCGATCAGGCCGCTGCGCTGTTCTCGCCCTTGGGCGCTTCAAGCCGATCGCTGTCGCCGGTCCCGCCGGCGATCTCGATCTTGCGCGGTTTCATGGCCTCGGGGACGACGCGCTTCAGCGCGATCGACAGAAGGCCATTCTCGAACCGGGCGTCGCCGGCCTCGATGAAATCCGCCAGCTGGAAGCGCCGCTCGAACGAGCGGGCAGCGATGCCGCGGTGCAGATACTCGCCCTTCCCGTCATCCTCGGCGCGCTTGCCGGTGACGCTGAGCAGATTCTGCTGAGCGACGATCTCGATGTCCTCCGGGCGGAAGCCGGCCACCGCAAGCGTGATGCGGTAACTGTCCTCGCCTTCCTTGACGATATCGAAGGGAGGGTAGCCATCGTCGTCGCGGGCACCTGCCTCGAGCAGGTTGAACAGACGGTCGAAGCCGACCGTCGATCGCCGATACGGCGCAAAGTCGAAGTTGGTTCTCATCTCCAAATCCTCCTGTGAGCAATCTGGGCATGAGAAGCGTCGGAAACGGAGAGCCGACGCCCTCTATGTCCACCGGACCCGAACGGCGTCCGGCAATCGAAAAACTAGGAACGGCTCAAGAGGTTTCAAGTAGAATTTAGCGAAGTCAGCAAAGCACTTCGCAAGCATCTCCGCCCTTGAAACGGGTGCGGGCGAATACAACATTAAGCCCGCGGACCGGGCCCCTCTGTCGACGGCGCTACGCCATCGTCATGTCGGACCGCATCGAGTGCGCTCGGTGCAGGATCGCGGGCTCCCAGGTGGAGCCGGCCGAGTGCCTCATTGACATTGGAGCAATGGAGTGAGGCATGAACAGAATTTTCGAACCGAATACCTATCGGCCTTTCCCGTCGGCCCGGGCCACAACCACGGCCGTCTATGATGAAGGCCTACGCCGGCACATGCTCGGCGTCTATCGCAACATGGCGCTCGGCCTTGGCATTACGGCGCTGGTGGCATTCCTCGTCGCCAGCGTGCCGGCGCTTTACCAGCCAATCTTCGGCACGCCGCTTAAGTGGGTCGCGATCTTCGCGCCGCTGGCATTTGTCATGTTCTTCTCGTTCAGGATCGAGCGCATGACGACAGGACAGGTGCGAACGGCCTTCTTCGCCTTTGCTGCGGTCATGGGCGTATCGATGGCCAGTATCTTCCTGGTGTTCACGGGCACCAGCATTGCGCTGGCCTTCTTCAGCGCCGCCGCCGTGTTCGCCGCGATGAGCCTGTGGGGCTATACGACCAACGTCGACCTGTCGCGCTGGTCCACCTTCCTGATGGTTGGCCTGATCGGCGTCGTGATCGCGAGCATCGTCAACCTGTTCGTCGGCTCCTCGACCCTGCAGCTCGTATTCTCGATCGTCGGCGTCCTCGTGTTCACCGGCCTGACGGCCTGGGACACGCAGCGCCTGAAGAACGAATATCTGGCTTATGCCGGGTCGGAGCGAGCCGAAAAGCTGGCCGTGATGGGCGCGCTTTCGCTTTACCTGAACCTGGTGAACCTCTTCCAGCTGCTGCTCAGCCTATTCGGGCAGCGGGAGGAATAATCCGGCTCTGAAACGTCGGGCCGGAAGACTAGGC
>DAIMKE010001298.1:0-2194 GCA_036721875.1 Bradyrhizobium sp.
GACGGGATCGTTGACAGCAGATCCCAGGTGCATTCGTAATGATCGGTGGTGAGCATGCGGCCGCCGCGCAGCGAGTAGGCGCCATTGGGCAATTGCGCGCCATCCAGGCTTCCACCGAACACCGGCAGCGCGTCGTAGATCGTGATCGCGTGCCCTGGCAGATGCGCGTCCCGGATCAGAAACGCCGCGCCCGCGAGCGCCCCAATGCCACTGCCGATAAAATACGCTTTCATGACCACCTCGATGAAGCTCAGAGTTCGGCGAAGTATTGCATCGAGAGCGTACTGCGGCTTGCGGTGGATCAAGCTTTCGGAGCAGAGTTCAGAACAGAAGTAAGCTCGCCGCTCGCGGTGGATGATCGGTTCTGGAGCTCGCCTTGTCAGGGACGACTTGCCAAAGCGCCGGCCTGAGCTCGAGAGAGCACTGCAAGATCCATTTGCGCTGGGACCGCCGCGCGCCAGCCAGGGTCCTTCTCAATGCGCGCCCGCAACGCGTTCGCGGCGGCGGGGTCACCGTGGGTGATGAACGTCATAGCGGGGGCCGAGCTGCCAGTTCGAAGCCAAAGCACGATTTCCTCGGCATCCGCATGGGCTGAGAGCGCGCTGATGTTCTTCACCTCTGCTCGGACCGGAATATCCTCGCCGTGAATTCTGATCGTCGTCACTCCCGCCACCATCGCCGCGCCGCGCGTGCCTTTGGCCTGATAGCCCGCAAAAAGGATCGTGTTCTTCGGATCGGGCGCGAAGCGCTTCAAATGGTGCAGGACCCGCCCGCCGGTCGCCATCCCGCTTGCAGATATGATGACCTTGGGTATGGGCATGGCGCTCAATCGCTTCGAGTCCTCGACGCTGCGGATGTAGGTCGCCACAGCACAAGAGCTTCGGCAATCCGGCTCCGAGAGTTTGTGATCCTGTCGGTGGTGACAAAAGATCTCGCTGGCATTGACCGCCATGGGGCTGTCGAGAAAGATTGGGACGTTCGCGAGCTTTCCGGCCGCCTTCAGGCGTTCGAAGTAGAACAACTGGGTCTGAGCGCGCCCAACGGCGAAGGCAGGAATGACGACCGTCCCGCCACGCCGAACGGTGCGACTGACGACGTCGTTGAGCTCGCTCTGCGGGTCTACTTGCGGGTGGCGGCGATCGCCGTAGGTCGATTCCACGACGAGATATTGCGAATCGGGACGTGGTTCGGGCGCGACCATCAGGGGATCATTGAATCGTCCGAGATCGCCGGAGAAGAGCACGCTCACACCATTCCACTCGATCTCGAGCGATGCGGCGCCCAGAATATGGCCCGCGCGCAAGAGCCGGAGCCGAGCGCCGCCGGGCACTGTTTGATCCTGATGGAAGGGAATGGCCCACAGCTGCCGTAGCGCAGCTTCCGCATCCTCCACCGTGTAGAGCGGAAGAGCCGGCTTGTGGCGCGAAAAGCCATGGCGATTGGCAAAACGCGCATCGCTCTCCTGCAGGTGCCCGGCATCCCGCAACAGGATCTCGCAGAGGTCGGCAGTTGCCTCACTGCACAGGATATCGCCCCTGAACCCGCGTTTGACCAGGACGGGCAGATAACCGCAGTGATCGAGGTGGGCGTGGGTCAGCACCACGGCCGAGATGCTGGCCGGGTCAACCGGAAATTGCGCCCAATTCGCCTCGCGAAGCTCTCGCTCGCCCTGGAACAGGCCGCAATCGATCAGTAGCCGCTGCGATCCATTCTGCAGCAGATATTTCGAGCCCGTAACGCTACCAGCGGCTCCGAGAAAGCTCAATGTGACGCTCACGAACGATCTCCCCCAGATCTCTAAACCCTTCAACCTGCTCGCCGCATGTCTGCCGAAGACGTATCGTGCACGCTGTCGAACGCCACGATACGATATTCGTCGGGGTGGCGGCAGCAAGCCATCCCAGCCGCGCTGGCTCTCCAGGTGAAGTCTGCGGCTGATATGCTTGTTGCCTCCGGCTCGCCAGTTTGCCGCAAGCGAATACCTGAAAAACGTTAGCCCAGATTGCCCCTGATAGTTCTTGAGCTGAATCAAACCGGAAGGTATTTGGCCCGGCTAGTCTTAGATTGGCGGCTTCCATCCCGGCGCGCCTGTCGCATCAAGAGCCTCGTCCCCACGAAAATGTCAGCGAAGCCATCCGGCCCGTCCACTTCCCAGGCGACCTCCTCTTCACGGCAGGCCGCCGTCGGTGAAGCG
>DAIMKE010001299.1:0-2193 GCA_036721875.1 Bradyrhizobium sp.
CCTGCCGGAGACGGCAACGCTCGGCCAGCCTGGCGTTCAGCGCCTCAAAGCTCGCCGCCACCGGGATCGGCGTCATGAAGTTCGAGCGGGCGTACTTGACCAGGCCCTCGACCTTACCCTTGTCGTTGCCCTTGCCTGGACGGCCGAAGCGATCCCGGAACAGGTAGTGGCTCACCAACTCCGTGAAGGCGCGCGTGCGCTCCCGCCGGCCGTCGCCACAGATCTTCGCCACCGCGATGCGCGTGTTGTCGTACAGGATCGACAGCGGCACCCCATCGAAGAAGCCGAACGCCGAGACGTGCCCGTCCAGGAATGCTTCCGTCGTCTCCCGGGGATAGGCCTTCACGAAGCAGGCGTCCGACTGCGGCAGGTCCATGCAGAAGAAATGGATCTTCTGCCGAACCCCGCCAATCACCGCGATCGCCTCGCCGAAATCCACCTGGGCGTGTCCCGGCGGGTGCGCCAGCGGCACGAAGGTCTCGCGCCCGCGCGCCCGGCCGATCCGCACGTAATCCTTCACCACCGTGTAGCCGCCGGCAAAGCCATGCTCGTCGCGCAGACGTTCGAAGATCCGCTTGGCCGTGTGGCGCTGCTTCACCGGGGCGCTCCGGTCAGCCTCCAGGATCGCGTCGATTACCGGCAGCAGGGGACCCAGCTTCGGCTTCCCGGCAGGCTTCGTTCGCGTGTACCCCGGCGGCAGCGAGAACCGGCACATCTTCGCGATCGTCTCGCGGCTCAGACCGAAAACACGAGCCGCCTCCCGACGGCTCTTATCCTGGTTGAAAACAAAATCACGAACCGCCGCGTAGACCTCCACAGCGAACATCCCCGCCAACCCCAAAAGGGACCAGCCTATCCAGTGGACGGGTTTTACGCCGCCCGAACCAGCACAATCACCGGCGCTCCACTGGTTGGTTTTGTCACCGCCCTACACAGCTGGCGTGGATCTTGTCGTCGACCTGGTCGGGGCTCCGGGTTTTCCTGAGGTTTTTGCCTCCTTGCGGCGCCGTGGCCGCATGGTGCTTGTCGGTGCGGCCAGCGGCCAGATTCCCAGCCTCGACTACCATGGAATTAGAAAGGCGGGTCTTACCGTCACCGGCCTTCTCTTCGGGAAGGAGATGCACACGCCCCGCGTTCATTCCATGATCTCGGAAATCTTCGCCGACGTGGTAGCGGGGCGGCTGGTTGTTCCAATCGAAAAGAAGTTTGCCCTTGGCGATGCGGCGGCGGCACATCGCTACGCCGAGCAGAGCCGGCCATTTGGAAAGGTCATCCTCGTGCCGTGATCTACGCGGCGCGACGACGCCGGCTTTCGAAAGAGCCCTGGCAGGGATCGCGCAGCGGTGACGCCGTCTACTGCGAGATCTGGGTAGGGGTCGTGCCGGTGAGGCGGCGGAACATGGATATGAAGGCGGAGGGAGTGCTGTATCCCAGCCGGGCGGAGATGCTGTGAACCGGCTCCTTGTTATCCAGCAATGTCAAGGCCGCAACCAGCCTGGCGCGTTGGCGCCACTCGTTGAAGGAGATGCCAAGCTGGCTCTGGCAACGCCTCGATAGGGTGCGCTCGGTTGTATTGGAGCGCCGCGCCCATTCGGCCAAGGATGCCGGATTTCCCGGCTCGGATTGCAGCTCACGCAGGATTGGGCTTAGCAGCGCGTCATCCGAGAACGGCAGGTAGCTGTCGAACCGTGGCGCCAACCGGATCTGATCGACCAGGGCCATTGCCAAGCGCTGATCCTCAGGTGTTTTCGGCACAGTGATACCGCGAGCGGCAAAATCGGCAAGAATCGCCTTGAGCAGTCGGCTGAGACCCAGCGTGCTTGGCCTGGTCGGCAACGTCGCGCAGAGATCGGAGGCGACATAGACCGACACATAGTGCATGTCCTGCCGATTCCGCGCCTCGTGCTCGATGCCGGGTGGAATCCAGATGCCGTATTGAGGTGGCGACATATATCGGTCGCCGTCAATGTTGTACTCGCACATGCCGGAGAGCGCGTAGTTCAACTTCCCCCATGGCCGTTTCCTCGGCGGAAAGACGGTTCCTCCCTCGAAGAACTCCGTTCTAAATGAAACCGGATCAGGCCGCTCACCCTCTGTGCGCGCTATCGGCCGCATTGGTCGTCAATCCGCCATTTGATGTCCGAAAATCATTATATCTCTATTATCAGACATCAGCTAGAATGAAAGAGACGA
>DAIMKE010001300.1:0-2192 GCA_036721875.1 Bradyrhizobium sp.
GTCGAACACCGAGCGCAGATTGACGTGCGCATTGAGGCCTAGACCGGTCGTGACAGCCTGCCTGACGCATTCCTCGTTGATGACAGGCAGCATGCCCGGCATCGCGGCGTCGACCAGCGACACATGGCTGTTCGGCTCGCCGCCGAACTCGGTCGAGGCACCCGAGAACAGCTTTGACTTCGAGGTGACCTGGGCGTGAACCTCCATGCCGATGACGACTTCCCAGTCGCCGGTCTGGCCCTTGATCAATTTGCCCTGTCTGACTGACGCGTTCATGTTTTTCCACTCCCGAGCAGCGCGGACACGATCCGCTCCCATTCGGCTTCCAGAGAATCCTTCGCGACCGGCTGGCTGGGCTGCCGATACCAGTAGCCGGCATTGCCGGGATCGCCCTCGACCCGGTGCAGATAGGCGTGCACCCACGCGCAGTTCGCGTCGCCTTCGTCCTGCACGATCTTATGCGCGCGGTCCCAGTCGCCCTTGGCGGCCCACCACATTGCCGCAAGCGGCGGTGGCAGCGCCTGTTCCGGCGCAGCGTCAGCGAGGCTGGCGCGGAAATCCGCCATTGCTCACCACCATCTCGGCGGCGTGAACCGTCCGGCCGCCTGTTCGATGACTTCACCGAGCGAGAACAGCGTCTCTTCGTCGAACGGACGCCCGATCAGTTGCAGGCCGAGCGGCAAGCCCTGCGCATCCTTGCCCGCCGGCACCGCAATGCCGGGGAGCCCCGCCATGTTCACCGTCACCGTGAAGATGTCGTTGAGATACATCTCGACCGGGTCGGCACCGCCCTTTTCGCCGACGCCGAAGGCAGCCGACGGCGTCGCCGGCGTCAGGATCGCGTTGACGCCCCTGGCGAAGCAGTCCTCAAAGTCCTTCTTGATCAGCGTGCGCACTTTCTGCGCGCGCAGGTAATAGGCGTCGTAGTAGCCGGCCGACAGCACATAGGTGCCGATCATGACGCGGCGGCGCACTTCATGGCCAAAGCCGTCGGCGCGGGTGTTCTCGTACAGTTCGCCGATCGATCGGCCGGGCACGCGCAGGCCGTAGCGCACGCCGTCATAGCGCGCGAGGTTCGATGAGGCTTCCGCGGGCGCCACGATGTAATAGGCCGGCAGCGCGTATTTGGTATGCGGCAGCGACACCTCGACCGGTTCGGCGCCGGCCGCCTTCAGCCACGCCGCGCCCTCGCTCCACAGCTTCTCGATTTCCGCCGGCATGCCGTCGAGGCGATATTCCCGGGGGATGCCGATCTTCATGCCCTTGACGGATTTTCCGATCGCGGCCTCGTAGTCCGGCACCGGGCGATCGACCGAGGTGGTATCCTTGGGATCGTGCCCCGCCATCGAGCGCATCAGGATCGCGGCATCGCGGTTGGTGCGCGCGATCGGACCGGCCTGGTCGAGCGACGATGCGAACGCCACGATGCCCCAGCGCGAACAGCGCCCGTAGGTCGGCTTGACGCCGACCGTCGCGGTGAACGCTGCGGGCTGACGGATCGAGCCGCCGGTGTCGGTCGCCGTCGCGCCCATGCACAGCAGCGCCGCCACGGCGGATGCCGATCCGCCGGAGGAGCCGCCCGGCACCAGCGTGGTGTTGGAACCTTCGCGCCGCCATGGATTGACCACCGGTCCGAAGCACGAGGTCTCGTTCGACGAGCCCATCGCGAACTCGTCATTGTTGAGCTTGCCCAGCATCACGGCGCCATCGCGCCAGAGCTGCGAGGTCACGGTCGATTCGTATGGCGGCACGAAATTGCCGAGGATCCTCGAGCACGCCGTGGTGCGGACGTCCCTGGTCGCGAACAGGTCCTTGATGCCGAGCGGAATGCCCGCGAGCGGACCGCCTTCGCCTTTGGCGATCTTCGCGTCGACCGCGCGGGCCATGGCGCGGGCCTGATCCGGCGTCTCCAGGATGAACGCATTGAGCGAACGCGCCGCCTCGATTGCGGCCAGATGCGCATCCGTCAGTTCAAGCGAGGTGAAAGACTTGCTCGCCAGACCTTCGCGGGCCTCGGCGATCGTCAGCGATGTCAGGTCGGTCATTTATTGATCGGGCTGCAGAAAAAAGGAGAAAGCGTCTTGTCGTTGGCCGGATCGTCCGGTTTCGGCCGCGTCCGCTCATCGGCCTCGAGCGCATCGAGGAGAACGTCCATCGCCTTGTCAGGATCGGCGACCTTGCCCTGCCGCTCC
>DAIMKE010001301.1:0-2191 GCA_036721875.1 Bradyrhizobium sp.
GATCGAAATATCGCCGGAGAGCGCGGCCGCGATGAAACGGGCCTTGCGCTCGTTGTTCTGCCACATTGCGGCATCGAGCGAGCCCTCCGTCGCGTAGGCGTAGATATCAACCTCGTCGTGCTGGTTGCCCTGGCGAACGATGCGGCCCTCGCGCTGCTCGATCTGCGAGGGCAGCCACGGCACGTCGAGGTGATGCAGCGCCTTCAGGCGCAATTGCGCGTTGACGCCGGTGCCCATCGTCTCCGAGCTTCCGAGAAGGAAGCGGACCCTGCCGGCACGCACGTCGCCGAACAGCCTCTGCTTCGCCTCCGACTTCTTGAAGTCCTGCATGAAGGCGATTTCGGCGGCTGGCACGCCGCGCCGGATGAGCTCGTCCCTGATCCAGCGATAGGCCGAGAAGCCTCTGGTCTTCTCGACATTGATCGTGCCGAGATCAGAAAAGATCATCTGCGCGGCGCCGGGTAGCTCATAGGGCCTGCCGTCCGGCTGAACATAGGTACTCGCTTCGGTCTCCCGCCAGATGCGGAAGGCGGTGTCGATCATCATATTGAGCTTGTTGCCGGGCTCATTGTCGTTGTCCGCATCGACCAGGCGAAGATCGATCGCCGCATGACGCCCGTCGGTGATGACGGACAGCAGGATGTCGTCGCCAGGTTCGACAGGCCGATTGCGCTGCTCGATCGCCTTGATGCGCGCATCGAGCTGAAGCTGGTAGCGCTTGAAGGCGGCGGTCGGCTTCGCCGTGACGATCTGCCGGCGGCCGGTCGAGATCGCCGGCACCCTGACGAATTGACGCAAATCCTCCGGCATGACGACGTCGGCGAAGCTGCGGAACATCGCGATAAGCTCCGGCACGTTGACGAAGCTGGCGAACCGCGACACCGGCTTGTATTTGCCGGATGGCTGCAATTCGAGCTCGGTCGTGGTGTCGCCGAAGGTCGATGCCCAGGCGTCGAACTCGTGCAGACCGCGCTGCGCCAGCGCCGCATGGTCCATGAGCCGCTGCACGGAGAACATTTCGCCGAGGGTATTGGTGATCGGCGTGCCCGACGCGAGCACGAGCGCACGGCCCGGATTCTTCGTCTCAATGAAGCGGGACTTCACATAGAGATCCCAGGCGCGCTGCGAGCCGTTCGGATCGACGCCTTTCAAGGTGCTCATGTTCGTGGGGAAGGAGAGCTTTCTGAACTCCTGCGCCTCGTCGACGATGATCTGGTCGATGCCGATCTCCGAAATGGTGAGCAGATCGTCCTTGCGCGTCGAGAGTGCCTCCAGCCGCTCCTTGAGGCCCTCCTTCAACCGCTCGAGACGTTTGCGCGACACGCGATCATCGCTCTCGACCTTGAGCAACAGCGTCTCGTAGAGCTCCAGCTCGTCCTGGATCATCTGTTGCTCGAACACCGAGGGCACGCCGATGAAACGGAACGCGCTGTGCGTGATGATGATCGCATCCCAGGTCGCCGTCGCTGCCCGCGACAGGAATCGGGCGCGCTTGTCCTTGGTAAAATTCGTCTCGTCCGCGACGAGGATACGGGCGGAAGGATAGAGTGCCAGGAACTCGCGCGCCGCCTGCGCCAGGCAATGACCGGGGACGACCAGCATCGCCTTGGCGATCAGTCCGAGCCGGCGTTGCTCCATGACGGCGGACGCCATCGTCATGGTCTTGCCGGCGCCGACGGCGTGGGCGAGATAGGTCGAGCCCGCCGCGATGATGCGCCAGATGCCGCGTTTCTGATGCCCATAAAGAGTAAAGGCGCCAGAGGCGCCCGGAAGTTTCAGATGGGAGCCGTCGAATTTTCGCGGCGCGATGTTGTTGAAGCGATCATTGTAAATCCGCGCCAAACGGTCGGTACGATCGGGATCGGACCAGACCCAGTTCTGGAACGCGGTCTTGATCTTGTGCAGCTTTTCCTTGGCTGCCTCGGTATCAACGACATTGAGCACGCGGCGTTCGCCATCGGGGTCTTTGATAGTATCAAATATCTGCGGCACGCGGCTGTTGAGCGCATCGGCGAGCAGCTCGCCGGCATGGCGGCGATCGGTGCCCCATTCCGATGTGCCGGCGGCCATCCAGCCAAGCTGACGGGCCTCGACCGTCCAGGACGCCAGTTCCGGCATGTGATGGATCTTGATGTCGGCTCCCATCGTCTCCTTGACGAAGGTGACGACGTCCCTGGCCGGAATCCAAGGG
>DAIMKE010001302.1:0-2190 GCA_036721875.1 Bradyrhizobium sp.
GCACCGATATTGACCGAACCTCCGAGCGGCTCCGGGACCGACAGATACAACCCGCCGATCAAGCCGCGGACGATCTCCCGGATGATGAGCCCGAGGGCGTAGGTGCCGAGCATCGCGACGATCGGTGCGGCGTAAAATCGCCGGACGATGGTCCGCTCCAGAACGAACCCCAGCGCGCCGACGAAAAAGGGCGCCGCCAGCATTCCAAGCCAGACCGGCAGGCCGGCGCTGTAGACGAGATAGGTGACATAGGCCCCGAGCAGGACGAACTCGCCCTGCGCAAAATTGAAGATGCCCATCATGCTGGCGATGATACCGAGCCCCAACACGACCAGAACGACGATCGCGCCGAAACTCAGTATCTCGAACAGTGCGACGAACAGATTATCCATGTGGCATCACCAGCACCCCTGTCACCAGCCCCCAACGGCGTTCGGCTGCTACATCTTCTTCCAGTCGCCCGACTGCTCGAAGGCATGCGCCGCGCGATAGATCGTCATTTCATCGAAATGTTTGCCGACCAGCATCAGGCCGATCGGAAGCCCGTCGACCATGCCGCAGGGTACCGACATCGCCGGGTGGTGCGTGATGTCGAACGGCGCGGTGTTGGTGATCATCTCGAACGCGCGCTGACACACCTCCTCGCGGGGAGCGCCCGGCGCAGGCAACGGCGTCGCCTTCATCGGCGTGGTCGGCATCAACAGGAGATCGTAGCTTTCCAGGACCTTGTCATAGGCCGCGGTCACGCGCCGGGAGATGTTCACGGACTTGCCATAGTAGCGCGGACCGAAATTGTTGTTGATGTAGACGCCAAGCATCAGGAACAGCTTGGTCGTTTCCGACAGCGAGTCCGCCTGCCCGCGCCAGCCGCGGTGGAAATCCATCAGCGACGTCGAGTAGAGGTCCGAACGGCTGAGGCCATAGCCATCGCCGAACATCATGGTCTGGGCGATGCCTTCGGCGCCGATCGGCGTCCAGACCGCCGGCGCTATCATGTGCATCGGGATCGAAACCTCTTCGACGGTGGCGCCGAGGCTCGCGAGCCGCTTTGCCGCTTCCCGCACGCTTTCGTTGACAGCAGCCTCCGCGCCGGCCTGCTCAAAGCCTTCCTTGACGATGGCGATTTTCATGCCCTTGACGCCGCCGCCAAGCGCCTTGGTGTACTCCTCCACCTTGGGCGCCTTGATGCGCGGATCGTAGCCGTCGTCGCCGGCAAGCACTTCGAGCAGCAAAGCGTTGTCGGCAACGTTCGCGGTCATCGGGCCGGTGTGGTCGACGAAGATCTCGATCGGCATCACGCCGGTGTAGGGCACCAGCCCCCAGGTCGGCTTCATGCCGTAGGTGCCGCTGAACGAGGATGGCATTCGGATCGATCCGCCCTGGTCGCCACCGATCGCCATGTCGACCTCGCCGAGCGCGACAACGACCGCACTCCCCGAGGACGAGCCGCCGGCGGAGAATCCCATCTTGTGCGGATTGTGGACCGGACCGGTCGAGTTGGTGTGGCTGCCGCCCGATATGCAGAACGACTCGCAATGCACCTTGCCGGCGATCTCGGCGCCGGCATCGAGCATGCGCGTGACGATGGTGGCGTCGAAATCCGGCACGTAGCCTTCGAGCGTCGCGGAACCATTCATCATCGGCACGCCGGCCAGCATGATGTTGTCCTTCAGCGCCACGACCTTGCCCTTCAGCTTGCCGCTCGCCGCCCCCTTGACGGTCGCCTTGCGATACCAGGCGTTGCGCGGATTTTCCTCCGGGCCAGGCCGATAGCCGGGCGTGCGCGGGTATTTGACGATCGGGACTTCATCCGGCATCGCGCCGACGGCGTTGTAGGCGTCGACGGAGCCCTGCATCAGTCCACGGAAGGAAGCGACGTCCTCGTCGGTCAATGCCAGACCGCACTGGTCGGCGACCGCGCGCAGTTGATCGGGGGTTGGAAGCGCTACTGTCACGATGATTCCTCCTGTTTCTCCTGAACGCGCGAGGCAGGTTGCCTTATGAGGGCCAGCCCGCTCACATCAATAGAAACGGAAATATTTTCCTTTTCAAGTATTATTTCGCAAAGCCTCCATTTCGCTGCAGCGACGCGTGTCCGCCGTCAGAATTGTTTGATCAGGCGGAAGTCGAGTCCGTTGGCCGCCGCAAGATAGATCGGCATGCGCGCGTTGCCGCGCCTGATGCCGATGG
>DAIMKE010001303.1:0-2188 GCA_036721875.1 Bradyrhizobium sp.
ACGGCCGCTGGCTTCCTCCCCATCGGCTTTGCCAATTCGGCGGTCGGCGAATATGCCGGCGGTATCTTCTGGATCGTGGCGATCGCGCTGGTCGCCTCCTGGTTCGTGGCGGTGATCTTCACGCCTTATATCGGCGTCAAGCTGCTGCCCAACATCAAGGTCCACCATAACCACGACCCGCATGCGGTCTACGAGACGCGGATGTACCGTGGTTTGCGCAGCATGGTGCAGTGGTGCGTCGACCACCGGGTCAAGGTGGTGCTCGCCACCGTCGGCGTGTTTGTGCTCTCGATCGTAGGCTTCGGCAACGTGCAGCAGCAGTTCTTCCCGCTGTCGGAGCGGCCCGAGCTGTTCCTGCAGCTGCGCCTTCCGGAAGGCACCGCCTTCAACGTCACGGAGAAATCCGTGAAGAAGGCCGAGGCGCTGCTCAAGGACGACAAGGACATTGCGACCTACACCTCCTATGTCGGTCAGGGTTCGCCGCGCTTCTGGCTCGGCCTCAATCCGCAGCTGCCGAACGAGGCCTTTGCCGAGATCGTGATCGTGTCGAAGGATGTCGAGGCCCGCGAGCGCATCAAGGCGCGGCTGGAGAAGGCGGTCGGAGAGGGCGAACTGAGCGAAGCGCGGGTGCGCATCGATCGCTTCAATTTCGGCCCGCCGGTCGGTTTCCCGGTCCAGTTCCGCGTGATCGGCCCCGACCCGAACACCGTGCGTGACATCGCCTACAAGGTGCGCGACGTCATGAAGCAGAACAAGAACGTCGTCGAGCCGCAGCTCGACTGGAACGAGCAGTCGCCCTACCTGAAGCTGGTCGTGGACCAGGACCGGGCGAGGGCGCTCGGCCTGACCCCGCAGGACGTCTCGCAGGCGCTCGCCATGCTGATCTCGGGCGCGCCGGTCACGACGATCCGCGACGGCATCGAGAAGGTCGGCGTGGTCGCGCGCGCCGTTCCGTCCGAACGGCTCGATCTCGGCCGCGTCGGCGATCTCACCGTGACGTCACGTAATGGCGTCGCCGTGCCGCTGCAGCAGATCGCCCGGATCGAGTATGCGCACGAGGAGCCGATCATGTGGCGACGCAACCGCGACATGGCGATCACGGTGCGGACCGACGTCGTGGACGGCGTGCAGGCGCCTGACGTCACCAACCAGATCTGGCCGAAGTTGAGCGAGATCCGCGGCAGCCTCGAGCCGGCCTACCGGATCGAGCCGGGCGGCGCGTTCGAGGAATCAGCCAAGGGCAACGCCTCGATCTTCGTGCTGTTTCCGCTGATGGTGATCGTGATGCTGACGCTGCTGATGATCCAGTTGCAGAGCTTCTCGCGCCTGCTGCTGGTGTTCCTCACTGCGCCGCTCGGCATCGTCGGCGCCTCGCTCGGCCTCAACATCGCGAACCAGCCGTTCGGCTTCGTGGCGCTGCTCGGGCTGATCGCGCTGGCCGGCATGATCATGCGTAACGCGGTGATTCTCGTCGACCAGATCGAGGCCGACGTCTCGCAAGGCCTGACGCGCAAGGAGGCCATCGTCGAGGCAACCGTCCGGCGTGCCCGCCCGGTGGTGCTGACCGCGCTGGCCGCCATCCTGGCGATGATCCCGCTGTCGCGCTCCGCCTTCTGGGGGCCGATGGCGATCACGATCATGGGCGGCTTGTTCGTCGCGACCTTCCTGACCTTGATGTACTTGCCGGGCCTCTATGCCCTGTGGTTCAGGAAAAGCCTTGATGAAAGCGGCCAGGCCGAACAACCTGATCTTGCGCCGCAACATCACGCAAAGGATCAAGCCAGGGCGCCGCATGCAATTCCGCTTGCCGACGCCGCAGAATAATTGAACATTGAGAACTGACATGGCGCTGATTTCCGAACCCGTCGAAACCGATACCCGTGAGAGGATTCTCGTGGTGGCGGAGCGTTTGTTCCGGCAGATCGGCTACCAGAAGACGACGGTTGCCGACATCGCCAAGGAACTGCGGATGAGCCCCGCCAACGTCTATCGCTTCTTCGATTCGAAGAAGTCGATCCACGAGGGCGTGGCGCGGACGCTGATGGGCGAGGTCGAGGTCGAGGCGCGGCGGATCGCGGCCGAGCCCGGTCCGGCGAAGCCTCGCCTGAGGGAGTTGCTCAAGATCGTCAATCGAATGAACACCGAGCGCTATGTCGGCGACAACAAGTTGCACGAGATGGTCGAGATC
>DAIMKE010001304.1:0-2187 GCA_036721875.1 Bradyrhizobium sp.
TGGCGCACGGCTCGCGGCTGAAGCGCGGCGCGTTTCGGCCGATGCTGTCGCGGCTTGTCAATCTGCTGCGCGCAGGCCCCGTCGACGTACAGTATCAGGGCGCCTCGTTCCGCTTCTACCACCAGGCCAGCGCCACCGAGCGCGGCGCGTTGTTCAACCCCGACTACAATCTCGAGGAGCTGGATTTTCTGCGCGCGCATGTTCCCCCCGGCGGCGTGTTCGTCGATGTCGGGGCCAATGTCGGCACCTACGCACTGGCGCTGGCGCGTCATGTCGGCGCGACCGGCAAGATCATCGCGATCGAGCCGCATCCCGTCACCCATGCGCGGCTTGCCTTCAACACCACGGCGTCCGGCTACGCCCACGTGAAACTGGTTGCGGCCGCCTCCGGTCCCACCGATGGCGAGTTGATGATCGAGACCGATGGCGACAATCTCGGTGCCAGCCACATCGTGTCGGGAACGGCGTCGGGCAAGGCAATCCGGGTGCCGTCGCTGCGGCTGCAGCGCATCCTCGAAGAAGCCGGCGCATCGCATGTCGATGCGCTCAAGATCGATGTCGAGGGTTTTGAAGATCGCGTGTTGACCGGCTTCTTCGCGCAAGCGCCGCAAGCGCTGTGGCCGCGCGCGGTGGTGATCGAGCATCTGTCGAAGAACGAATGGCAGCAGGACTGCATCAACGACATGCGGGCGCGGGGTTATGCCGAGACCGGCCGGACCCGGAGCAATACGCTTTTGGTTCGCACCTGATCGACGCTGCCAAGCCGCAGGAGATTCCTGATGATCGACCGTGATCGGTTCCGTCAGGTTCCATTGATCCGTTGCGAGAGGAACATCACGCCGTCGCCGCCGTTGTCGCTCCCTGAGCTGAAACCGAGGGAGAAACCGGCAATGAGCAACGACAACGCGCGCGATCAGGACCGCGTCTGGCGATTGATGAAGAAGATCGGCTTTGCGATGCTCGTTACCCATGACGGCGGCAAGCTTCGCGCAAGGCCGATGAGCGCCTATCTGGAGCAGGACAACAACGCGATCTTTTTCCTGACCGATGCGCGGCGTCACAAGGATGAGGAAATCGCCGGCAATCCCGCCATCAACCTGTCGTTCGCCGATGCAAGCAGCCAGAAATACGTCTCCATCTCGGGCACCGCGACCGTCTCCAACGATCGCGCGAAGATCAAAGAGCTATTTTCGACCCCGGCGAAAGCCTGGTGGGACAGCGCCGAGGATCCGAACATTCGCGTGTTGAAGATCACCCCCGACAATGCGGAATTCTGGGATTCGCCCGGCACCGTCATCAGCTATGTGAAAATGGCCGCAGCCGCCGCGACCGGCACACGGCCGGACATCGGCGAGAACCGCAAGGTCTCGATGTAATGCCGATCGAACCGCCGGAGATTCCGCCGGCAACGCCGGGCAAGCCGACCGAGCCCCCGCCGGAAGCACCGCCGGGCAGCCCGCGCCCGGAAGTGCCGCCGCCGGTGCGCGAACCGGGTCAGCCTCCGCAGCCGCAGGAGCTTCCGCGCAAGACGCCGGACGAACTACCGGTGCGCGGGCCGAATGGTCCACGCACGCCGAATCCGGCGACCGATAGGGGAACCGGCGAGGGCCGGCGTTGAGGCCATCGTCTGAACACGCAATGAACAACGGCGCATGCAACCCGTTGGCCCGATGAAATAAATTCCGTCGGGCCATTTGTAGGCAGCCACATTCCGGCCTAATGATTACCTGTTGACTGTCGTCCAATGCGTCGATGAAACCGAATTCGTTACTGCCAGGATTTTTCCGGGGACCAAGGACATCATGACAAACCTTCGCATCGTGCTGCTTGCCACAACAGCGTTGACGGTAGCGCAGCTCGCGACCTCCACATCGCATGCGCAGTCCGCACCTCTGGTCGTCGCCCAGGCCAAGGAAGAGGCTGGCCCGGACGGCAGGCCCAAGCGGCCAGCGCCGGGCGCGCCGCCGGCCGCCGCTCCACCGGCCGCCGCCCCCAAGGCACCGGCGGCGCCGCCGCCTCCGCCACCGGCCGCAGCACCTCCGCGTCCTGCACCGGCTCCGCCGCCACCGCCGGCTGCCGCACCACGGCCCGCACCGCCTCCGCCGCCTCCTCCTCCGGCCGCAGCACCG
This sequence comes from Bradyrhizobium sp., assembly GCA_036721875.1. Taxonomy (GTDB): domain Bacteria; phylum Pseudomonadota; class Alphaproteobacteria; order Rhizobiales; family Xanthobacteraceae; genus Bradyrhizobium. Next base: position 2,130 of record DAIMKE010001304.1, read on the forward strand.
CGCCCGGCACCCCCGCCACCGCCTCCCGCTGCGGCGCCGCCCCCAGCCGCGAAGCAAC
>DAIMKE010001305.1:0-2186 GCA_036721875.1 Bradyrhizobium sp.
GCGCGAACCAGACCGCACCGGGGATCCAGTTGAACGGCGGCAGGTCCACCGGCGGCAGCCAGCCGCCGAGGAACATGATCGTCGCCAGCGCGCACATCGTGGTGATCGCGACGTATTCGCCGAGCATGAACAGCAAATACGGCGTCGAGCCGTATTCGACCATGAAGCCCGCAACCAGTTCGGATTCCGCTTCCACCAGATCGAATGGCGGGCGGTTGGTCTCCGCCAGCGCCGAGACGTAGAACACCACGAACATCGGGAACAGCGGCCACACATACCAGTTCAGGATGGTGAGCTGCGGCAGGCCGATCAGGCTGGCGAGGCCGCGCGTGTTCTGCGCTTCCACAATGGCAGAGAGGTTGAGCGTCCCCGCGCACAGCAACACCGTGATGATGACGAAGCCGATCGAGACTTCGTAGGACACCATCTGCGCCGCCGAACGAAGCGCCGCCAGGAACGGGTATTTCGAGTTCGACGACCAGCCGGCCATGATGATGCCGTAGATCGACAGCGACGAGATCGCAAAGATATAGAGCACGCCGACATTGATGTCGGCGATCACCCAACCGAGATCCATCGGGATGACGGCCCAGGCGGCGAGCGCCAGCACGCAGGACACCAGCGGCGCCAGCAGAAATACGCCCTTGTTGGAGCCGGACGGGATGATCGGCTCCTTCAGCACGAATTTCAGAAGGTCCGCGAAGGATTGCAGCAGGCCCCACGGGCCGACCACGTTGGGGCCGCGGCGTATCTGCACCGCCGCCCAGATCTTGCGGTCGGCGAGCAGTATGTAGGCGATCGCGACCAGCAGCACGACCAGCAGCAGGACGCTCTGCGCCAGCATCACGATCAGCGGCCAGAGGAAGCCGGTCCAGAACGAGCTTGCGAAAAAATCAGCCATCAGGTCACGCTCACTCCGCTGCCGTCAGCATTCGCCCGGCCGCCAGCCGGGAACATTCGGCCATCACCGCCGATGCCCGCGCGATCGGGTTGGTCAGATAGAAATCCTCGACCGAACTCCTGAACGGCGTCTTGTCGATCTTGCCAGCCTTCTTGCCCGCCAGGCTACTGACGTCGCCGGCGTTGCCGGGCGCGATCTGGTCGATCCGCATCAGATGCGGCACCGCCTTCGACAGCGCCTGGCGCAGCGCCTGCAGGGAATCATAGGGCAGCTTCTTGCCCATGACGTCCGACAGCGCGCGCACGATCGCCCAGTCCTCGCGCGCCTCGCCGGGCGGGAACGCCGCGCGGCTGGCGATCTGCACCCTGCCCTCGGTGTTGACGAAGATGCCGGATTTTTCGGTGTAGGCCGCGCCCGGCAGGATAACGTCGGCGCGATGCGCGCCGCGATCGCCATGGGTGCCGATATAGACCACGAACGTGCCGTCCGGCACCTTCACCTCATCGGCGCCCAGAAGAAACAGCACGTCGAGCGTGCCGAAGGTCGTCATCTGCGCCAGGTTGAGGCCATCCGCACCGGCCGTAAAGCCGATATCGAGCGCACCTGCACGCGAAGCGGTATCCTGCAGCACGGCAAAACCGTTCCAGCCGTCCTTCAGCGCCCCGACGCTGCTCGCGACCTTGGCCGCCAGCGCCAGCACCGCGGCGCCGTCATGCCGGTCCAGCGCACCAGAGCCGACCAGCACGATCGGGTTCTTGGCGCCCTTCAGCGTCTCGGCAAAGGAATGCTTGCCGGTGGCGAGTTCGCTGAGCGTATCCGCACCCGCGCCGAGATAGTCGTAATCATAGGTGAGATCGGCCTTGGCGCCGATCACGCCGACCTTGAGCTGCCCGGTGCGCCAGCGCTTGCGGATTCGCGCGTTGAGCACGGCCGCTTCCCGCCGCGGGTTGGAACCGATAATCAGCAGCGCGTCGGCCTGGTCGATGCCGGCGATGGTCGGATTGAAAATATAGGACGCCCGGCCCGCACCGGCGAAGGCATCGCCGCCCTGCACCGCCAGATTGGCGGAGCCGCATTTCGCCAGCAGTTCCTTAAGCGCGAACATCTCCTCGACCGCGGCGAGATCGCCGGCGATCGCGCCGATCCGTTTGCCGTCGATGCGGGCGGTCTTGGCCGCGATCGCGGCGAATGCCTCCTGCCAGGACGCGGCGCGGAGCTGGCCGTTTTCGCGGACATAGGGCCGGTCGAGCCGCTGCGTCCGCAAGCCGTCGACGATGTGGCGGGG
>DAIMKE010001306.1:0-2185 GCA_036721875.1 Bradyrhizobium sp.
CCCTGGTGCGGGCTTCCGTGCTCATGCGGCCACCCGTTTGGTGCCGTCGCCGCGTAACTTCGCGGGCAGCTTTTCGAACAGGCCGGCGACGCCGCGCGGCAGCATGTAGACGATCAGCAGGAAGATGCAGCCGAGGATGATCGTGAACGTGTTCGGAAAGCGCGCGCTCAGCAGCTCGAACAGCAGGGTCAGCGGCACGGCGCCGAGCACCGGTCCCCACAGCCGGTGCGCGCCGCCGAGCAGCGCCATGATCAGCACCTGGAACGAGATCATCGAGTTGAACGCGATCGACGGTTCGATATAGGTCCAGCGCGGCGCCATGATCGCGCCGACCAGGGTCATGATGGTGGCGCTGATCGCAAACAGCGCGACCTTGGCAAACGTCGTGTCGATCCCGCAATGTTTTGCAACCGTCTCGTCCTCGCCGATCACGCGTAACGCAAAGCCGAGGCGCGAGCGCGCGATCAGCCATCCCAGCAGGAACACCGCGACGGTGAGCAGGAGCAACTGCCAGTAGATGTCGCTCTGGGTGATGTCGACGAAGACATAGCGGCCGAGCACGCGCGACTTGTTGACCTCGAACCAGACCACCAGCTGGCGGATCAGTTCCGTCAGGCCGAACGTGAAGATGACGAAATAGACGCCGCTCAATCTGAGCGTCGAGAGACCGACGATCGCGGCCAGCACGGCGCCGAGCCCCGCTGCGATCAGCAGCACCAGCGGCCAAGGCAGTACCTCGCCGAGCACGGCCACGGTGTAGGCGCCGACGCCGAAGAACGCCGTCGTCGCCAGCGAGACGTAGCGGGTGGGTCCGGAAAACATCCCCCAGGCGGTCGCCAGCACGGTGTATTGCAGGAGGCTGATGGCCAGCGCGAGATAGTAGGGATTGCCGAGGCGCGGCACGAAGGTCAGCAGCGCAAGGGCTGCGAGCGCAAGCGCACCGAGGCCTGCGGTTCTCGCGCTCATCGTGTTGCCCTGCCAAAAAGACCGGCGGGCTTGACCAGCAACACCGCGAGGAACAGCGCGAAGTTGACGGCGAGCGTGAGACCAGGATCGACATAGGAAGCGACCAGCGCCTCGCTGAGGCCGAGCGCCAGCCCCGCGACCAGGCAGCCCAGCATGTTGCCGACGCCGCCCATGACAACGACGATCAATGCCTTCATCGTGAACACGACGCCGGACGATGCGCTGAAGGTGAGGAACGTGCTGACCAGCACGCCGGCCGCGGCAACGAGTGCGCCGCCGAGCGCAAACGTCAGCGCGGAAGCCTGCGGCACGTTGATGGCGACGAGCTGCGCCGCGAACGGATCGACCGCGACGGCGCGGATCGCCGTGCCCGCGCGGGTTCGCGTCAGCGCCAGGTAGAGCGCCAGACCCAGCACGATGGTGATGCCGAGCGCGGCGAGGCGATTGGCCGCCACGGTCTCGCCGACGAACTGCACCGGGAAGGCGAGGTATGAGTAGCTGTAATAGGCGCCGCCGAACATCGCGAGCATCGAGCCCTGAATCACGAAGGTGAGCCCGAAGGTCGCCAGGATGCTGTCGACCTCCAGCGCGTCGCGGTTGGGCGCGCGGCGCACCAGCGGGGTCAGCAGCACCTTGTAGATCGCGAAGTTCAAGGCGAAGGCGAGGGGGACGACCAGCGCCAGTCCGACGAACGGACTGATCGCCCAGCCGGTGAACAGCCAGTGCGAGGCAAAGGCCGCTGCGATCAGGAACTCGCCGTAGGAGAGGTTCATGATGCGCGCAACGCCGTACTGGAGCGTGAGCCCCATGGCGATGAGCGCATACATGCCGCCCAGCATCAGGCCGGTCAGAATGGCGTTCGTCATGACTGGACCGGCCGCGTTGCTGTGAAGTTACGGGGCCACCCACGCCGGCTTCGGAACGATCGCGGTGCGCGCGCCTTCGTTCTTCGCAGGCGCAATGCCGTAGAACTCGCCGTTCTGCCACTGGCCGACCCACCAGAACCGCGTCGGCATGTTGTTCTCCAGCTTGACCTTGCCGATCACGGTATCGAACGAGCCGGTCTGCAGGTCCTTGATGACGGCGGCGCGGTCGATCTTGCCGACCCGCTCGATTGCCTGCTGCAGCATCTGCAGGCTGGCGTAGGTGACCGCGCTGGCCCAGCGGTCCGGCTCGGCGCCATTGGCGGCGGAAGCCTTGTGGCGGGCCAGGTAGTCCT
>DAIMKE010001307.1:0-2179 GCA_036721875.1 Bradyrhizobium sp.
CGATATGACGATCCATAAATCTTGCTATTCTAACCATGTTTCTAACCACTCATTGAACCATTTCAGAACCTCGCCCTCCCCTCCAGCGTGTGGAGAAATCCACGTCGCCCATCAAGATTGGCGGCGAGACACCGGCGCGCAGGAGCATCCCTGGGAACCCTATGGCTCGGCCATGGTGGTGAAGACGCAGCCAAGCCTCGACAAAGACGGCAATGTGCTCGACTGGACGCTCGATCTCTGGTCGACCCCGCACGGCACGAGGCCCAGCGGCCAGGCCGGCAACCTCCTTTCGGCACGCTATCTGGAAAAGCCATTTGCAATCCCGGTGCCCCAGAATGGCGGCCCGCCGAACTATGCCGCCGACAGAAACGCCATCGCGCTCTACGAATTTCCAAGTCATAAGGTGACGACGCATTTCATCACGCAGATGCCCGTTCGAGTCTCCTCGACGCGCGGGCTCGGCGCTTATGGCAATGTCTTTGCGATCGAATCCTTCATCGACGAACTCGCTGTGGCTGCCGGGATCGACCCGGTCGGCTACCGGCTGCGTTTCCTCAAGGACGAGCGAGCCCGCGCTGTCCTGGTGAAGGCGGCAGAGGCGTTTGGCTGGGAGCGCTGGCAGAAGCGCCCCGACCATGGCCGCGGCATCGCCTTCGCCCGCTACAAGAACGTCGCCGCCTATTGCGCCGTGGCGCTGGAGGTCGCGGTCGACCGGTCCACCGGCGTGGTGCGCGTCCTGCGCGCCACCGCCGCCAACGAAGCCGGTGAGATCGTCAACCCAGACGGCATCGCCAACCAGATCGAGGGCGGGCTGATCCAGTCGCTGTCCTGGTCATTGAAGGAAGAGGTGAAATTCGACGGCACCCGCATCTTGTCCGATGGCTGGGACAGCTACCCGATCCTGACCTTCAGCGAGACCCCGCCTGTCGAAGTCGTGCTGATCGACCGCAAAGGTGCGCCGTTCCTGGGTACGGGCGAGGCCTCGCAAGGGCCGACCGGTGCCGCGCTCGCAAACGCGTTGGCCGACGCGATCGGCGCACGCTTGCGGCAGTTGCCGTTCACGCCCGAGCGGGTCAGGGCAGCACTCAAGGCTTAGCGTCGCAGGCCGTTCGCGCTGCTCCTCGGCAGCGGTAGAGCAAGGCCGGGGCGATGATCCCGCCGCCAGCCTTGCCCGTCGACTGACTGCCGACGGACGGTGACAAGGCTGCCGACCAGAAGCCTTCAACATCGAGGCATCACTGCGAACAGGCACGCCATTTGGCCATGCCCACGACCTCGGATGTCGTCGTGTCTGCGATCACCGGACCTCTAGCGATCTTCGGGGTCAGCTGACGAGCGTCTCCGGAGGCTGCAAATAGGCTTGTCGCATGGTTTTGGCGTTGGCACGACGGGAGCGAAGCTTATTTGAATTGCCGGGCAACCATTCCAATCGTCCGCGGTTCTTACCTGTTCAGCCTAGGGAAGCTCGTCATGACAAGAACCGTCCTGGTCGTCGAAGACGAGCCGCTCATTCGCATCGGCGCGATCGACCTCATCGCGGATGCTGGCTACGCTGTTCTGGAAGCCACCAATGCTGACGAAGCGATCCTGCTGCTGGAATCGCACCCCGAGATCCGCGTGGTCTTCTCCGACATTGAAATGCCCGGATCGATGGACGGCCTGAAGCTGATGCACGCGGTGCGTGAGCGCTGGCCGCCGGTGACCCTGATCCTGGCCTCTGGCCGAATGGTGCCGCACCTGAGCGAGATGCCCACTGACACCGCGTTCCTGCGGAAGCCGTACGGGGATGAAGAGCTGTTGCGACTGCTGGGCGCGATTGACTGGGGCGAGGCTGTTTCGGCTTAATCGCCAACGGCGACTTGAACACAGGCTAGGACCTGCGTGGTGACCCGACGCATTCGCTCTCGCGTTGGGAGGGCTGCAGTGCCCCGCTTCTTCTTTGATACCGACAATGGCTCGGAACGGCTGATCGATTTGGAGGGTCGCGAGCTGCCAGATAACGCGGCTGCCCGGTGGGCTGGCTTGGAGACCTTGCCGGACATGGTCCGCGACAAGATCGCCGAGGGCGACCACCGCACCTTCAGCGTCGTTATCCGCAACGCGGAGCAGGTTGTGATTTATACGGCTACGCTCGTCCTGATGGGCGGCTGGAGGAACCACAGGAGCCGCTCCCGTAGGG
>DAIMKE010001308.1:0-2173 GCA_036721875.1 Bradyrhizobium sp.
CTTGCGGAGCTGTCCGACCAAAGACTTCGGGGCAGGCGAGCGCCAAACGAGCGATCTACGTCTCAACGTGCGAGGTCAAACCTTCGCGGACGGCAACTCTCGGACTTCGGGGTGGTCGCGCTCCACGCTACGACGCGTACGATATCGTTTGCAAAATTCCGTTCCGTGATTTGGCTGCTGAGAGTAGGAGTAAGCGCCGGCGTAAATTGCGCTGTCGTTGCGATGGGGCAGGGCGAAATCCGCAGATAAAGCTTGAGAGAATTTACATTCACCGCGCCCGGCATGCCTGTCTGCCGCCTTCCTGGGCTGCGTGCCGGGATGAAATGCAGAGAGCCGAGCCATTAGTCGCGCTTATGTCGCGAATATTTACTTCCAATTTTACTTCGCCGGAACCCGTCAATAGCCTCAAGCGCAACTGATTACATCCGCAGGGATCACTGAAGATCGTTGCGGCCGCTCATCGTAACCAACGAGGGTTGCCATGCTTGACAGGGATAAGGGGAATGTTGGTGCCAACCAGGCCGGAGCGAAGCCGGAGGAAACAAGAAAGCTGAGCCGGCGCACGCTGTTGAAGGGCGCGGCCGCCGTTGCAGGCGCAGCCGCAGGCTCGGACGCTATCCGCGGCTTCCCGACCATCTGGGCACAGGAGATCAAGGACATCGAGCTGCGCCACGTCGGCGTGTCCTATTCTGTGGTGAAGGCGATCGGCGATCAGGCCGCCAAGGATCTCGGGTTCAAGGTGACGATGCAGAACCTCGACACCTCCGCCGCCATCAACCGCTTCATAAGCCAGCCTAATACGGTTGATATCGCTGACCTCGAGGGCTGGCAGGCCAAGCTCGCCGCCAAACGCGGCGTGATCCAGGGCATCCAGGTCAAGAAGGTCAAGGAGTTCGACAACATTCTGCCGATCTTCACCAAGGGCGAGATCGACGGCCACAAGATCCCGCGCCAGGGCATCTCGCCTTACGAAGCCATGTACATTGCGAAGCCTGATGCGACCGAGCTGAACGACGGCGTCACCGAATGGGCGACGTTCCTGCCGCAGGTCTACAACGCCGACTCCATCGGTTACCGCCCCGATCTCGTCGGCCACGAAGTGACCGAGTGGAAAGACCTGATCGATCCAAAATTCAAGGGCAAGGCCGCGATCCTCGACGTTCCCGCGATCGGCATCATGGATGCCGCACTCTGCTTCGAAAGCGCGGGGCTGATCAAGTACGGCAACAAGGGCAACATGACGAAGGAGGAGATCGACTTCACCTGCAACAAGCTGATCGAGCTGAAGAAGCAGGGCCAGTTCCGCGCGACCTGGACGACCTTCGACCAATCGGTGCAGCTGATGGCGGCGGGCGAGGTGGTGATCCAGTCGATGTGGTCGCCGGCGGTCGCCGCAGTGCGCGTGAAGGAGATCCCCTGTGTCTACGCGCCGGTCAATGTCAAGAACGGCAAGGAAGGCTATCGCGGATGGTGCAACGGCATGGGCCTGATGAAGCACCTCTCCGGCAAGAAGCTCGATGCGGCCTACGAATATCTCAACTGGTATCTCTCGGGCTGGCAGGGCGGCTTCGTCGCGCGCTACGGCTATTACAGCCCGGTGCCCTCGACGGCCAAGAAATTCCTCACCCCGGCCGAATGGGCGTTCTGGTACGAGGGACAACCGGCACCGGAGGTGGTCAACGATCCCTACGGCGTGCCGATGGAGAAGGCCGGTACCAAGCGTGACGGCGGCTCGTTCCTGGACCGCGTCAAGAACATCTCGTGCTGGAACACGCTGATGGACGAGGCCGCCTACATGAACAAACGCTGGAACGACTTCAAGGTGGCCTGAAACCTGCTTTCCCTGACCGAGAGCGATGCACCGGCGCCGCCACGCGCCGGTGCGAGAAGACCGACTTCGAGGCGTTTGCCGCTATGCAGTCCAGTCAAACTCCGCCACGCGCAAATCTCGCCGGCTGGCTCTATGTCACGCCGCTCGTCCTGGTGCTCGTGCCGTTCTTCGTGGCGCCGATCCTGGTGGTGCTGGCGGCGAGCTTCTTCGCCACCGACGGCTTCGGCGGCTTGACGCCGGGCTTCACGCTGGCGAGCTATGTCGAGGTGCTGCACTCGGCGCTGACTCTGAAGCTGTATCTGGCGACGATCAAGTTCACGGTGCTGACATGGAGCTTCACGC
>DAIMKE010001309.1:0-2172 GCA_036721875.1 Bradyrhizobium sp.
AAAGCTCCGCTCTTAATCAGCGGGTCCTAGGTTCGAGCCCTAGTGCGTCCACCACCTTTTCAATGACTTAGCATTCGTCCCGCTTGGCCGTGAGCCTCCTAGGTAGCACGCAAGGTAGCGGTCGCTATGCGACGGGGTGAGACTTTTTGACGGCAATTCGAATGCCATATCCGGCCGCAATGTGATTTCGGCCTTCGGCGTCTGATTTTGGACCGCGTTCCGACAGGCACAATCTCACGTGAGACGCCTGCGCAGTTCAGCTGCTTTGCGCTTCAGTCCAATCTTCGCATCGAGCGCGATCGCTTCTTCATAGTCGGAAAGCGCGCCGCGGAGATTGCCTAGTGCTTCCTGGCAGAGCCCACGGACCTTGAGCGCCAAGGGCCGCTCGGCAGGGTTAAACTCCGATCCGGCGAGAGTCCTATCGACAGATGCGATGATCGTGGCGCTCAGTGCCGGGGAAAGTGCCGATCCGCGCAGTAGATTGTGGAGGACATGCACATTGTCGCTGCGAGCCTGCGCGTCCATCCACTGGTTTCGATCCAGGAACCGGCCATCGACGGCATAGTCATAGGCTTGTCCGTTGCCATAGCGAAGTTGAATCCTCCCCTCCGCTGGAAACGCGTAGCTAGCCGCCCAGCCGCTTTCCGGAACCCAGCCGGCGATCTCGTGACCCGACTCCAGGTCGAAGATCACGAGCAGCGATCCATCCGGACCGGGCGCGTTGCAGGTCTGGCACACCGCCATGCCCCCATCATCGGCGATGCCATTGTTAAGCAGATTCGCGGTGAAGGCACGCTCCACAATGATCGACCCATCCGCGCGATAGGCACGGAACACCCCCTTGAGGCCATCACCGAACAGCCAGTCGTTGATCACGAAGCTGCCATTGTTGGCCACCTCTCCGTCGTTCGGACGTTCGGCCCGGCCCTGCGCCGCCAGCCGGTCGCCCTCGAACAGATAGAAACGCCCCGGCCCGCTGCTGCGATATCCGCCATGTGTGGCCGCGTCATTGCTATCGCGCCAAGCGAGCAGCCATCTACCATCGGGTGAACGCCGATATTGCCCGAAGAAGTCGAGCGACGCTATCCGCACGAACCGGTCCCCGGCCGCGCCGAAACTCAACGTCGGTTCGACAGTTGGGGTCGCCGCGCGTCGTGGTGCCGGCGCCGGAACGCCGAACATGCGCTTGATGAGGTCGATCATGGACGTCACCTATTGTGGAAAGCAGGCGACGACACAGCGCCGGTCGCTCCGCATCACGCCGTCTACCCCATTATCGAGATCCCACAGAATGACGCGGCCGGACGCCAGTCGGGCGGTCACCTCTCGCGCATGGAAATTGCGATTGATGCGTTTGGAAATCTGGACATGGCGCAGGCTGGGCCCGCCCGCGAAGCTCGCCTGCCATCGCCGCTCAAGATCATTGCGCTGGTCTGCATCCGTTTCCTGCCGGTTATCGACGCTGTCGGCATCCAGGCTATGGCAGGTCACCGCGTCGATGCGGCGGGCCGCGCCGGCCAGCCGCTTCATGAACTCGATCAAATACTGCCGGTTGTGCGACCGAGCACAGGCATAGGGGTCTTTTACCAGCAGCTCGATGATATGGTCGTCAGCGATCGGTCCCAGGAAGATCGCGAAGTCGCGCGGCTTGTTGGGCTCAAATACATAGCGGCTTGGCGTGGCCAACGGTGCCGGAGCCGAACGCTCGGGAAGTGCGACGCTAAGCGTCGGGCGCTTGGGTGGCACGGTATCGGCGATCGGCGGCGCGGACGGCGGCTCGGAAGCCGGGTCTGCCGGTGGTTCTGGTTCGGGCGATGGCGGCACGTCCGCAGCTCGGTCGGTTTCGTCGTGACCGCCCAGCACGTCCTCGAACAACGTGCTGGTATCGGCCTCGTCTTCGCCCGGGATGAGCAGCCCTCTGCTCAATTCGCGTTTGCGCGTCATCAGCGCGTCGAGCTTCAGGTCGAAGCTCGTCGGGCCGATCGCCGGGTCCGGATGCAGCGATTGTGGCAGGTAGACATGAACGTCGCGCGCCTGTCCGATCCGGAACACGCGATCGGTCGCCTGATCTTCGACCGCCGGATTCCACCAGCGTGAGAGATGAATGACATGATTTGCCGCGGTGAGAGTCAGGCCCACGCCGCCCGCTTTGGGCGAGAGGATCATCACATC
>DAIMKE010001310.1:0-2172 GCA_036721875.1 Bradyrhizobium sp.
AATATCGATTTCGAACTGATCGAGAATCCGCGGCAGCGGGCGATTTGCGAAGCGCGCAGCCTGCGGCTGGCGCGAGCGATGATGGTGGACGCAGCCTCATTCCGCACCGTCGGCGCGGTGACGGCGGCGGCGACGGAGGTGCGCGACTGGCAGCCGGATTTTGCCAAATGAGATCCGCTACCAGCAGGTCACTGTTGCCATGCAACAATCAGCGTCCAGCAGCTCATGAATATTAGGATCAGGGAACCGATGGTCCAGAGAGCTGCGCGCGTATCGTGGGTCCTGGCTGTGAAATACGCCGCAAAATGTAACAGCCGCGAAACAACATACCCATAAAGCAGCCACTGGACGAGTTGCAGAGGGGGCCCGGTCCAGATGAAAAGAAATCCAGCAACCAGGAAGAAGGGTAGATTTTCGAGATCGTTCAGCTGAATTCGTCTGATGCGATCCACATATTCATTGGGTGCCAGTTGGTCGGCGCTTGGATTGGGGTTAAGCATCGTCTTCTTGACGTCCTCCGGCGAACGAAATCCGCCATTTACCTGCATCATCCGAGCAACCGTCAACCAGGACATCGCGACGGCTTTTAGAATCATGATGGATGCAGCAATTGCATAGGTTTGAAAGAGCGGATTCTGAAAGCTGAGCTTGTCCATAGGCGTTACCTTCAGTCCGCTGCCCGTTCGCGCAACTTCTGCGCATAGACGTTGATCACGAGCGCGGCGAGCAGGATCAGTCCGCGGATCAATATCTTCAAAAAACTGTCGATGTTGACGTGGTCGAGGCCGTTGTTGAGGACGCCGAGCACGAACAGGCCGACAATGGTGTTGCCGATGCCGCCGCGGCCGCCAAAGAGACTGGTGCCGCCGACAACGACGGCGGCGATGGAATCAAGCAAATAGGTGTCGAACTCGTTCTGCTGCGCGCTGCCGAAATGCGCTACGCCGAGCATGCCGGCGATCCCCGAACAAACGGCCGAAATCACCATGACGCTGGCGAGGATGAGTTTTACGTTGAGGCCGGAGTATTCCGCCGCCTCGCGGTTCCCCCCGACCATGTAAACGTAGCGGCCGAAGCGTGTGTACGTCAGCACCAGGTGCCCGGCTAGCAGCATCAAGGCGGCGACGATCACGATCCAGGGGATTCCGCCGATCGACGTCGATCCGAGCGTGGTGACGAGGGGCGGCACCTTGTAGGCGATCTGGCCGCGTACCAGCAGCGCCGAGATGCCGGCCGCGATCTGCATCATCGCCAGCGTCATGATGAAGGAGGGGATGCCGATCAGCGTCAACCCGAGCGCGTTGACGAGGCCGAGCGAGGCGCACAGCGCCAGCGCCAGAACGATCGCGACCCATCCGGGCATCGGCATGTTGGCGATGTTGACGTAGGACTCTTGCGCGGTGAAGTAGGCGACCGCGATGCCGGTGACGTTGGCGATGGCGGTGACCGACAGGTCGATCTCGGCACACAGAATCACGAAGGTGAGGCCGACGGCAATGATGCCGGTGATGGATATCTGGGTCAGGATGTTGCCGAAATTGTCGAGCGTCGCAAACGACGGACTTGCTGCCGCGAAGAAGCTGAACAGGCAGATCAGCGTCAGGAACGGCGCGATGTTCCGCATCTGGGAGCGCAACATGCTGCCGACCCGGCGGGGTTTGCGATCCGCCGGGACTGTCACGCCTTCACCGCTCGCCATGTCGTTCTCCCCAGGGTCGTCTCATGCCGCTTCCAGCAGGCGGTCCTTGCTGATCTTTTCGTCGGAAAATTCGCGCACCACCGCGCCGCGCTTGAGCACGATGATGCGATCGGCGAGCGACAGCACCGTCTCCGGCTCGGTCGAAAGCACGATCACCGCCAATCCGCGCGCGCGCAGGTCGCGGATGATGTGGATGACGTCGTTCTTGGCCCCGACATCCATGCCGCGGGTCGGCTCGCACAGCACCAGCACGCGCGGCGGGTAGCTCAGCCATTTGGCCAGCGCCACCTTTTGCTGGTTGCCGCCCGACAGCATGCCGAGTTCGAGCTCGACGCCGCCAGGCCTGATCTGCAATTGTTCGACTTGCGTTGCTGCGATCGTGCGCTCGCGCGACGGCTTGAGCAGCAGCTGCGAGATGCGATCGAGGATGCTGATCGAGATGTTCTTGTAGACCGGCTCCTGCAGGAACAGCA
>DAIMKE010001311.1:0-2172 GCA_036721875.1 Bradyrhizobium sp.
GCCGAGGATGTGGACGTAACCCTTGTCGTCGATCTTGCCGAGGTCGCCGGTGATGAAGAAGCCGTCGTCACGGAATTCGGCTTTCGTTTTTTCCGGCATCCGCCAGTAACCCCTGAACACGTTGGGGCCCTTGACCTCGATCATGCCGATGGTGTCGCGCGCAAGCTCCTTGCCGGTCTCGGGATCGGTGACGCGTACGGAGACGCCGGGCAGGGGAAAGCCGACCGCGCCGGGCACCCGCTCGCCATCATAGGGATTCGACGTATTCATGTTGGTTTCGGTCATGCCGTAGCGCTCCAGCACGGCGTGGCCGGTGCGGGCGAACCACTCGCGATGGGTATCGGCGAGCAGCGGCGCGGAACCCGAAATGAACAGCCGCATGTGGCTGGTCGATTCCTTCGTCAGAGCCGGGCTCTGCAGCAGCCGGGTGTAAAATGTCGGCACGCCCATCAGCACGGTGGCGCGCGCCATCCGCTTGATGATCAGCTCGGGGTCGAGCTTCGGCAGGAAGATCATCGAGGCGCGGGCGAACAGCGTCACGTTGCTCGCCACGAACAGACCGTGGGTGTGATAGATCGGCAGCGCGTGGATCAGCACGTCCTTGTCGGTGAAGCGCCAGTAATCGACCAGGCTGTAGGAATTCGACGCGAGGTTATCGTGCGTCAGCATCGCCCCCTTGGAACGGCCGGTGGTGCCGGACGTGTAGAGGATCGCGGCGAGATCGTCGTTGGCGCGGGTGACGGTCGCGAACGCCGTATCGGCCGTGGCGGCGGCGTCCGTCAGCGATCCCTTGCCGTCAGCCCCGAGCGTTTCGACTTTTGCATTTACCTTCGCCGCAATCGCGGCGATGCCTTCGGCCTTCGAAGGATCGCAGACGACCAGCGACGGCTCGGCATCGCCGATGAAGTAGTCGAGCTCGTTCAGCGTGTAGGCGGTGTTGAGCGGCAGGTAGACCGCGCCCGCGCGAACCGTCGCGAGATACAGCACCAGCGCCGGCACGGACTTTTCGGTCTGGGCCGCGACGCGGTCGCCGGGCTTGACCCCGCGCGCAATGAGCACGTTGGCCATCTGGCCGGCGGTTTCGATCGCGAGCCGGTTCGGATCGTCGAGGCTGTCGAACAGGCGCGAAAACAGGTTGGCGTTGGCGGTCGTGTTCATGCAACATCCCCTCGGAGGGCGGAAGGCCTCGCGAATTCCGCGGGCTGGATTAGCAAGAACGCCCTTCACAAAGCAACGGAGACAGTTTGCATGTCAAATAACGGGAAACGCGTGGCCTGGGTGACCGGTGGCGGCAGCGGAATCGGCGAGTCCGGGGCGGAATTTCTGGCGGCCGACGGCTGGACCGTGGTGGTTTCGGGGCGGCGCAAGGAAGAGCTCGAACGCGTGGTCGCCAACATCACCAAAAAGGGCGGCAAGGCCGAGGCGATCCAGCTCGATGTCAGCAACAAGGCCGACGTCAACAAGGCTGCCGACCAGATCCTCGCCAAACACGGCCGGATCGACCTGCTGGTCAACAGCGCCGGCATCAACGTGCCGAAGCGGAGCTGGGCCGACATGGAACTGGAAGGCTGGGACAAGCTCGTCGAGGTCAACCTCAACGGCGTGCTCTATTGCATGCGCGCGGTGCTGCCGGCGATGCGGAAACAGAAGGACGGCTGCATCATCAACGTCGCCTCCTGGGCCGGCCGCCACGTCTCGAAGATGCCTGGCCCGGCCTACACCACCACGAAACATGCGGTGCTGGCGCTGACCCATTCCTTCAACATGGACGAATGCGTCAATGGCCTGCGCGCCTGCTGCCTGTCGCCGGGCGAGGTCGCGACCCCGATCCTGAAACTGCGCCCGGTGGTGCCGTCGGACGAGGAGCAGGCGAAAATGCTGCAGCCGGAAGATTGCGGTCGCACCATCGCCTTCGTCGCCAGCATGCCGCCACGCGTGTGCATGAACGAGATCCTGATCAGCCCGACGCATAACCGCGGGTTCATCCAGACGCCTGCGAACAGGGATTAGGGTACACTCTTTCCACTCGTCGTTCCGGGCTTGACCCGGGACCCATAACCACCGGCCCTGGTTTGGCGGTTGGTATCAGCCATTCAGCCTTATCGAGAGATCACGCGGTATGGGTCCCTGTGTCTGGAAAATCTGGCATTCTGGAGGGGGGCGGGAAGCCGT
>DAIMKE010001312.1:0-2170 GCA_036721875.1 Bradyrhizobium sp.
AGGGACCAATTATGGACGAGTGGCGCTCGGCTTGCCGTCCGAGAATCTGACGCTCTGAGGTCGGTGGATGTCTGACTCTCCCAAACATCCGGCCGATCCAGCAAACGAACTTGCCAGCGGCAATTCGGCAATCGATCCCCGGGACTTTCGCAATGCGCTCGGGACCTTCGCGACGGGCGTTACCATTGTCACGGCAATGGCTGCCGATGGAAAGCCGTATGGCGTAACCTGCAATTCCTTTGCGTCGGTATCGCTGAATCCGCCGCTGGTGCTGTGGAGTCTCGGCATGTTTTCGCAGGGCCTGACGACCTTCCAGAATGCCAGCCACTTCACGGTCAATATTCTTGGTGCCTCCCAGCAGACATTGGCGTCACAGTTTGCGAAATCTTCCGGCGACAAATTTGCCGGCGTGAATTGGACGCCAGGGCTTGGCAATGCGCCGGTCTTGGCCGACAGCGTCGCCAATTTCCAGTGCCGGGCTGCCAACCGATATTATGGCGGCGACCACATTATCTTCTTGGGGGCAGTTGAAGCGTATGCCTACAATCACCGGGAACCGTTGCTGTTCGCGCGCGGTAACTTCGGTCGATTTATTTCCGGCGACGGTAAAAAATCGTCGTCGTGATTGAATCTCTGGTTCATCGATGGAAGCCCGGCGCTGTGCGGAGACTGAAAGCGCAAGCTGGCGCTATTTCGTTCTAATCTCTGCACGATACCAATCGCCAATCTCGCTGGCCGTCATCAATTCCACGCCGTCATGGCCGAGGACATAGTCGAGCAGCGCTTCCAGATACTTGATGCGATGGGGCACACCTGTGATGTACGGATGAACCGAGATCGCCATGATGCGGGCATTCGTAGCGCCTTCCAGGTACAGTCGGTCAAACTGATCCGTGCATCGCTTCAGGAACTGTTCGGAAGGCAGATGCTGCAACGCGTGGATGACGATATCGTTGGTTTCGACTGAGTATGGGATCGTGGTGATGGTGCCATGAGGCGTGGCGATGTCTTGCGGCAGATCGTCGATTACCCAGTCCGCAACATACTCGATGCCGTTGAGGCGCAGCAGGTCCAGCGTTTCCTCGGTTTCCGTCAAACCAGGGCTTTCCCATGAGCGTGGTTGCTTTCCCGTGAATTGCGAAATCGTCTCGACCGCCCGCTTGATCGCGTCTGCCTGGTTCTCGACCTTGTGCATCGGGCCCTGCACGAAGCCGTGGCCCATGAATTCAAAGCCGGCTTCGAGCGCAGCGGACGCGACGCGCGGGTAGGTGTTGCAAACGTTGGCATTGATTGCCAGGGTCACCGGCATGTTGCGATCGGTCAGCGCCTTGAATTGGCGCCAGAAGCCGGCGCGCATCCCGTATTCGTGCCACGACCAGTTCGGTATGTCGGGCAATAGCGGCTGGCCCATGGGTGGGCTCAGCACCGTGCGAGGCATCGCATTTTCGATTCGCCATTCCTCGACGTTGAGGATGACCCATATTGCGAGCTTCTTGCCGCCGGGCAGCTTCAGTTGCGGTCGGTCGACTTGCGCTTGATACGGAATGCGATCACTGAGTGCCACGGCAATTCCTTGAGTGAGCTGGCTATTCGGCAGCCTTGAAACGGCCGGAGATCTCAGCGTTAACTCGCGGCATCACCTTTTCGGCCATCAGAATCATCGACTGGCGTCCGAGCTCCCGGTCCTTCCAATCCTTGCCGGCGTAGAGCAGCGTGCCGAAGGGGCCGGTCTCTTCCTGAAAAGCAAGAATCTGGTCGGCAACGCTCTCGGGCGTGCCATGAATAGTAAGCTTGTCGCAGATCGATTCCAGCGTCACCTCGTCGTCGGGCTGGTCACGACGGGTCTTGAACAACTCGATGCGGCCGCCGCGCTTCAGCTTGGTGAATAGCGAGCGGTAGTAATAGACGTAGGGCCCGTTTGGATCGGTAGCATAGGCTTTCGCGGTTGCCGCATCCTTGGCAACGAAAATGCTCTTGGCAACGCGCCAGTTGGCCGTATCCGCGGCGCGGCCGGCGCGTTCGCAGCCTTCGACATACTTCGGCCAATGGCTCCTGACCCAGGCCGGCATCAGGAAATTTGCCGAGATCGGATCCCATCCGCGCGCGGCGGCCTCCGTCACGCCCCTTGAGAACGGAGCAACGGCCGTCCCCACGATCGGCGGGTGCGGCC
>DAIMKE010001313.1:0-2169 GCA_036721875.1 Bradyrhizobium sp.
GATCGAGGACCTCGGCAACACCGTCGTCGCCACGCGCGACGGGCAGCCGATCCTGCTCAAGCAGGTTGCAGTTGTGGATTTTGCCGCGCGTACCAAGCGCGGCGATGCCGGGTACAACGGCAAACCGGCCGTCATCGTCAGCGTCATGAAGCAGCCTGCGGCGGATACGGTATCGTTGACCCGGAACATCGAGGCAGCCCTCAACGACCTGCAGCGCACCATGCGTTCGGGCATCAGCGTTACCAATGTCCAATTCCGTCAGGCCACTTTCATTGAGACGTCGATTAGCAACGTCGAGCGCGTTTTGGTCGAGGCAGCCATCGTCGTCGCCATCGTTCTCTTCGTCTTCCTGATGAACGGTCGCGCCGCGTTCGTTTCGTTGACGGCGATCCCGATATCGATCCTTATCACCGTTCTGGTGTTCCGCGCCTTCGGCCTCACCATAAACACCATGACGCTCGGCGGCCTCGCCATCGCCATCGGCGAACTGGTCGACGATGCGGTCGTGGACGTTGAGAACATTCTACGGCGGCTCAGGGAGAACGCGGCAGCGACCGCGCCGCGGCCGGTTCTCGAAGTGATCGCCCGGGCGAGCCAGGAAGTTCGTTCCAGCATCGTCTATGCAACGATGATCATCGTTCTCGTATTCGTGCCGCTGTTCGCGCTTCCTGGAATCGAGGGCCGGTTGTTCACGCCGCTCGGCGTTGCCTATGTGGTGTCGATACTCGCTTCGCTGCTGACTTCGGTAACGGTGACGCCGGTGTTGTCCTATTACCTGCTTTCCGGCCGGACTCATTCGGGCGACCGCGAGAGCGCGGTCGTGCGAACGTTGAAACGGGCGAATCGGCAAGTGCTTGGCTGGGCCTTGGAAAGGCGCAGGCTTGTGCTTGGCTCGGTTGCCGCTGCAGTTGTGGTGGCCGGCTATGCGGCGAGCCAGATGCCCCGCAGCTTTCTGCCGCCGTTCAACGAAGGAACCCTCGTTCTATCGCTCCAGTACAATCCCGGCATTTCGCTTGCGGAATCGCATCGGCTTGGACTACTGGCGGAGCAATTGCTCGCAAAGGTTCCGGAAGTTAAATCGGTCGGACGCCGCACCGGGCGCGCGGAGCTCGACGAGCACGCCGAGGGAGTCCATTTCAGCGAGATCGATGTCGATCTCGTTGCCTCGAAGAGGCAGAAGACAGACATCTATGCCAATGTCCGGGAAGCCCTTTCCGGACTGCCGGCGTCGGTCGCCATCGGGCAGCCCATCAGCCACCGGCTGGATCACCTGCAGTCGGGTATCCGTGCCCAGATCGTGCTCAAGATCTACGGGCAGGACATCGAGATGTTGCGGCGGCTCGCGGAGACGTCTCGCCAGCGGCTCGCGACAATCCCGGGGCTCGTCGATCTTCAGGTCGAGAAGCAGGTGCTCATTCCCCAGGTGCGGGTCCAGGTCGACCATGCCCGCGCCGCGCTTTATGGCCTGACGCCGGCTGCGATCACGCAGGCGCTCGACGCGCAGTCGAACGGCCGAAGGGTCTCTCAAATTGTCGACGGCAATCGCCGTTTCGATGTGGTGATGCGCCTTTCGGAGCAGAACCGCTCGACGACCGGGCTGCAGAATCTTCTCATCCCGACTGGCCTGGAATTCGTGCCGCTGAGCGCTCTGGCCGAGATCGTCGAGACGGACGGTCCGAACCAGATTCAGCGCGAGGGCACCCAGCGCCGAATCGTGGTCTACGGCAACGGCGATGGCCGCCGCGACATCGCCGACATCGCCGCCGACATCCAAAAGGCTGTTTCGGAGCTGGATTTCCCCCAAGGCTACACAACCAATCTTGAGGGCGCGTTCCAGGCGCAGCAGGAGGCTTCCTGGCGCATCGGCATCCTGTCGCTTGCGTCTCTGGCGATGATCTTCGTCGTTCTCTATAGCCGCTACCGGTCGACCGCGCTGTCGCTCATCATCATGAGTGGCATTCCGCTCGCTTTGATCGGCAGCGTGATCGCGCTGAAGATCGCCGGTCAACCGTTGTCGGTAGCGTCGATGATCGGTTTCATCACGCTTGCCGGCATCTCGGCGCGCAACGGGATCTTGAAGATCTCCCATTACATCAATCTCGCCATCCACGAAGGCGAGCGCTTCGGAACCGGTCTGATCGTTCGCGGCAGCATGGAGCGGCTCAGCCC
>DAIMKE010001314.1:0-2164 GCA_036721875.1 Bradyrhizobium sp.
ACCCAGAACGGCAGCCGCGGGTCCATGCCGCCGAGCAGGCCGCCGATGGCCGGGCCGAGAATGAAGCCTGCGCCGAAAGCCGCGCCAATCTTGCCGAACACGGCAGCGCGCCGTTCCGGCGGCGTCACGTCGGCGATATATGCAAAGGCGGTGGAGATGCTGGCCCGAGGTGATGCCTGAAATCACCCGGCCGATGAAAAGCCAGAGCAGCGTCGGCGCCAGCGCCATCAGCACATAGTCCAGCGCCAGCCCGAAATTCGACAGCAGCACCACCGGCCGCCGGCCGAACCGGTCCGACAGCGCGCCGAGGATCGGCGAGAACAGGAACTGCATCAGCGCCCAGGCGGTGCCGAACAGACCGAAGATCCGCGCCGCCGTCGCGGTATCGTTGTCGACGAAACTCTCCACCAGCTTGGGCAGGATCGGCAGGATCAGGCCGAGCGCCAGCATGTCGAGCAGGATGGTGACAAAGATGAATGCCGCCGCGCCGCTGCGTACCGGCGATGTGTCGGCGACGCGCGCGGAAGCCTCTTCGCTCACGACGGCCGCTTGCGCTTGTGAGCGAACGGGTTGGCCTTTTCGCGTAGCGTGATCCGGATCGGCGTGCCCGGCAGGTCGAAGGCCTCGCGCATACTGTTGGTAAGGTAGCGCAGATAGGATTGCGGCACGGCGTCGGCGCGCGAACAGAACAGGATAAAACTCGGCGGCCGCGCCTTGGCCTGCGTGATGTAATTCAGCTTCAGCCGGCGACCCGAGACAGCAGGCGGCGGGTTGGCATCGACCGCCTGCTTGAACCAGCGATTGAGCGTAGCCGTCGGCACGCGCTTGTTCCACACCGCGTAGGCTTCCTCGATCGCCGTCATCAAACGATCGATGCCCTCGCCCATCAGCCCGGACACCGCGACAACAGGCGCGCCCTTGACCTGCGGCAGCCAGTGATCGGCGTCGCTGCGCAGCGCGGAAATCAGATGCGGCTTGCGCTCCATCAAATCCCATTTGTTGACCGCGAGCACGAGCGCCCGCCCCTCGCGCTCGATCAGATCGGCAATGCGCAGGTCCTGCTCCTCGAACCGGTTCTGGGCGTCCATCATCATCACGACGACTTCGGCAAAGCGCACCGCGCGCAAGGCGTCCGCCACCGACAGCTTTTCCAGCTTCTCCTCGATCCGCGACCGCCGCCGCAGGCCCGCGGTATCGAACACGCGAAAGTCGCGTCCCTTCCAGTTGATCTCGACAGAAATTGAATCGCGCGTCGTGCCGGCCTCGGCGCTGGTCAGCAGCCGCTCCTCGCCGAGCAGATGATTGATCAGCGTGGACTTGCCGGCATTGGGACGGCCGACGATAGCCACACGTATCGGACGCTGCGCCAGATCCTCCTCGGTCTCGATGATATCGTCGTCGTCGAACTCCTCGGCCTCCTCCACCGGCTCCGGCATCAGCGCGGCGAGCGCATCGTAGAGATCGCTCATGCCCTCGCCGTGCTCGGCGGAAATCTGGATGGGATCGCCGAGCCCGAGCGCATAGGATTCCATCGCACCGATTTCGCCGTGCCTGCCCTCGCTCTTGTTGGCGACCAGCACCACCGGCTTGTTGGCGCGGCGCGCGAAATCGGCGAAGGCGCGATCGTTCGGCGTCAGGCCTGCGCGCGCGTCGATCACGAACATCAGCGCATCCGCAAGCTCGATTGCGGTTTCGGTCTGCTCCTGCATCCGTGCGGTGAGCGAGCCCTTGGCGCCCTCGTCGAGGCCGGCGGTATCGATGATGGTGAATTCGAGGTCGCCGAGGCGCGCATTTCCCTCGCGGCGGTCGCGCGTGACGCCGGGCTCGTCATCCACCAGCGCGAGCTTTTGCCCAACCAGACGGTTGAACAGCGTCGACTTCCCGACATTGGGTCGGCCGATAATGGCGATCGTAAAGGACATAAATGATCCAAACGCCCTTTTGGGAGGGCGTGTCAATCGAACGAAAAGAAAGAAATCAACGCGTGAACGAACCGCTCGGCATCGGCGCCGGGAACGGCGAGGCGGATTGCTGCTGAGCCTGTGCGGGTGCCGCCGATTGATCGGGCGGCGGCGCGGTGGTGCGCTTGCGCACGATCTTCTGGGGCTTGGGCGCCGGCGGGGCGGCGGCCGTGCTGCCTTCCTCCTCGGGCGCGGCGTCGGGG
>DAIMKE010001315.1:0-2162 GCA_036721875.1 Bradyrhizobium sp.
GTCCCCGCGTCTTGTTGAGACGGCTCCGCGAAACCATGGCGGAGCAGGTCTCGGCGCAGGAGCGCCTGGACAAGATCGTGGTCTTGATCGCGGCCAACATGGTGGCCGAGGTCTGCTCCTGCTACGTGCTGCGCATCGACAACACGCTCGAGCTTTATGCCACTGAAGGCCTGAACCGCGACGCCGTGCACCGGACGGTGCTGCACGCGCATGAGGGCCTCGTCGGTCTCGTCTCCAGCGAGGCGAACCCGCTCAACCTGTCGGACGCGCAAAGCCATCCGGCCTTCTCGTTCCGCCCGGAAACCGGCGAAGAAATCTACCACTCGTTCCTCGGCGTGCCGATCCTGCGCGCCGGCAACACGCTCGGCGTGCTGGTGGTGCAGAACCGCGCCAAGCGTACCTATGTCGAGGAAGAGGTAGAGGCGCTGCAAACCACCGCCATGGTGCTGGCGGAAATGATCGCCTCGGGCGAACTGGCGGCGCTGGCACAACCCGGCGCGGAACCGGCGGCGCGGCACTCGCTGCACAAGACCGGCGCCATCCTCTCCGACGGCATCGCGCTCGGCCATGTCGTGCTGCACGAGCCGCGCGTCGTCATCACCAACTACATCGCCGAGGACCTGCCGAAGGAACTCAAGCGGCTGGACGCGGCGCTGGGCAAGCTGCGCGCCGACCTCGATCGCATGCTGGAACGCGGCGATGTCGCCGAGGGCGGCGAGCATCGCGAGGTGCTGGAAGCCTACCGCATGTTCGCCAACGACCACGGCTGGTCGCAC
Source organism: Bradyrhizobium sp. (assembly GCA_036721875.1). Lineage (GTDB taxonomy): Bacteria > Pseudomonadota > Alphaproteobacteria > Rhizobiales > Xanthobacteraceae > Bradyrhizobium. Next base: position 777 of record DAIMKE010001315.1, read on the forward strand.
AAGCTGCACGAGGCGGTTGCCACCGGCCTCACCGCGGAAGCCGCCGTCGAGCGCGTGCAGTCCGACACCCGCGCGCGCATGCTGCGTTCGACCGATCCGTATCTGCGCGACCGCCTGCACGACCTCGAGGATCTGGGCCATCGCCTGATGCGGCAACTGGTGGGACAGGACCATGCCCCGTCGCGCGAACAGCTGCCCGAGAACGCCATCCTGATCGCGCGCGCCATGGGACCCGCGGCGCTGCTCGACTACGACCGCAAGCGCCTGCGCGGACTGGTGCTGGAGGAAGGCACCGCCAATTCCCACGTCTCGATCGTGGCGCGCCGTTGGCGAGGTGCCGAACGCGCCGGGCATCGCCGATCCCGGCGACGCCATCATCGTCGACGGCACGTCCGGCTCGATCTACATCCGCCCGTCGGCCGAAATCGAATCGGCCTATGCCGAGCGGGTGCGGTTCCGCGCCCGGCGGCAGGCCCAGTATGCTGCACTGCGCGACATGCCCTGCGTGACCAGGGACGGCCAGCCGGTCGAGCTGATGATCAACGCCGGCCTCGTCGTCGACCTGCCGCATATCGACGACACCGGCAGCGCCGGCATCGGACTGTTCCGCACCGAATTGCAGTTCATGGTCGGGCAGAGCCTGCCGCGGTCCTCGGACCAGCTCGCGCTGTATCGTACGGTGCTGGACGCCGCCGGGGCCAAGCCGGTCACGTTCCGCACGCTGGACATCGGCGGCGACAAGGCGCTGCCCTACATGGAGACCGTGATCGAGGAAAACCCCGCGCTCGGCTGGCGCGCGATCCGGCTCGGCCTCGACCGGCCGGGACTCCTGCGCGGCCAGATTCGCGCGCTGCTTCGCGCCGGCGGCGGCCGCGCGCTGAAGATCATGTTCCCGATGATATCCGATGTGGCCGAGTACGATCAGGCCAAGGCGATCGTCGAGCGCGAACTGACCTATCTGCGTCAGCACGGTCATCCGCTGCCCGAGCGCATCGATGTCGGCACCATGGTGGAGGTGCCCGCGCTGCTCTATCAGCTCGACGAGCTCCTGAAGAAAGTCGATTTCATCTCGGTCGGATCGAACGATCTGTTTCAGTTCCTGTACGCGGTCGACCGCGGCAACGCCAAGGTTTCCGAGCGCTTCGACACCATGTCCGCACCGATCCTGCGCGCGCTGCGCGATATCGTGCGCAAGGCCAACGCGGCGAAGAAGGTCGCCTCGCTCTGCGGCGAGATGGCCTCCAAGCCGCTCGGCGCGCTGGCGCTGATCGCGCTCGGCTACCGTTCGCTGTCGCTGTCCGCTACCGCGCATGGGCCGGTGAAGGCGCTGATTCTCGACCTCGACGCCAAAAAGGCCGAAGCGATGATCATGCCGCTGCTCGATGC
>DAIMKE010001316.1:0-2160 GCA_036721875.1 Bradyrhizobium sp.
TTGTCGGTTGTCGTCGCGGTGGGCGCGGTGGCTGCCTGTGTCATTGTGGAATTGGCGAGGGCGACACCAACGGCGTCGGCCGTCACGACAGCCGTTCCACCCTGGGCGGCCTCGGTCTGATCCTTTGCCGCGGCATCGTCGCCTGAAGATGTCTGCTTGGTTTCATCCGATTTGCCGGACTTGGTCTTGTTGGACTTCGTCGTTTCAGCCTTGTTGGCGGTTTCGGCCTTTGCTTCCACCTTGGTGTCGGCTTTGCCGTCATCGCGGGGCTTGGCCGCGGCGTCGCGGTCGCCGGAGTCGTTGCGCGCGGCTTTGTCAGATGCAGCCTTGTCCGATGCGGCGGCGTTGTCGCGCGCGCGGTTGTCGGATGCCGTCTGCGGGTCGTCCGAGCGGCGCGGAGCGGGTGCGGCGTCCCGGCTGCGATCGGGCGCGCGATTGTCGTTGTTGCTGGCGGCGGTATTGCTGTCCACCAGCGTCGCAAAGCTGTCGTTTCCGGCAGATTGACCCGAGTCGGTCCGCGCTGACTTCGCTTGTGCGTTCTGAAAAGACGTGTTTGCCAATACTTCTGACGTGACGCTGACCACGGGCGACCCTCTCGCTGGAACCTCGAGATCATAGTCAGCAAGGACCGGGCCAGCCCCGATCGGGAAATAATATCATTATATTTCAATGTATTACCCAGGCGCGATGCCAACCCGAAGGCCAGGTGAAGGCCCTCCATTTCTGCCCGGCGGCAAGATTTGCCGTCTTGGATTCATCCCAAATCGGGGTTCGGCTGATTGCCTCCCGGGAATCCGGCCTATATTAAAGAGCGGCGTCCGATCCGGTTCGGTCTGGCCGAATGATGCCATAAGACCTTATCTACAAAAGGCTTTTTAACCCTGGCCGCGAGGGGCGCGCTGCCCCCGCGATTGAAGTCGATGACCCCCGCCATGCCAAACAGTCTGGATCTCGAAGGACGTCCGCAGGACACACGGATCGTGGTCGCCATGTCCGGTGGCGTCGATTCGTCGGTGACGGCCGCCTTGCTGAAGTCTGAAGGTTATGACGTGGTCGGGATCACGCTGCAGCTTTACGATCATGGCGCGGCGACCCACCGCAAGGGCGCCTGCTGTGCCGGCCGCGACATTCACGACGCTCGCAACGTCGCGGAGCGGATCGGCATTCCGCATTACGTGCTCGACTATGAAAGCCGCTTCCGCGAATCCGTCATCGAAAACTTTGCCGACAGCTATGTGCTTGGCGAAACGCCGGTGCCATGCATCGAGTGCAACCGTTCGATCAAGTTTCGCGATCTGTTGTCGACGGCGCGTGAGCTTGGCGCGCATGCGCTCGTAACCGGGCACTATGTCGCCTCGCGCCGGCTGGCCGACGGATCGCGGGCGTTGGTGTGCGCCGCCGATTCCGATCGCGACCAGAGCTATTTCCTGTTTGCGACGACGCGCGAGCAACTCGATTTTCTGCGCTTTCCGCTCGGTGACATGACCAAGCCGCAGGCGCGCGAACTGGCGCGGCGCTTCGGCCTCGAAGTCGCCGACAAGCAGGACAGCCAGGACATCTGCTTCGTGCCGACCGGGCGCTACACCGACATCATCGGACGTCTGAAGCCCGGCGCGATCGAGCCGGGCGATATCGTCGATCTCGAGGGGCGCGTGATCGGCCGGCACCAGGGCATCGTTCATTTCACCGTCGGCCAGCGCAAGGGGCTGGGCATCGCGTCCAGCGCGCCGCTCTATGTCGTCAAGCTCGATGCCGCGAGCCGCCGCGTCGTGGTCGGACCGCGCGACGCGTTGCGGATGGATCGCATTAGGCTTCGCGACGTCAACTGGATCGGCGACGGCGCGCTCGATCGTGTGATCGGCGAAGGGATCGAGATGTTCGTGCGCGTGCGATCGACGCGCCCGCCGCAGCCGGCCTGGTTGCGCGCGGTCGACGGCGGATATGAAGTCGAACTCGTTGCCGGCGAGGAAGGCGTATCGCCGGGCCAGGCTTGCGTGTTCTACGATGCGCAGGCGGGCCGGGCGCGCGTACTCGGGGGTGGATTCATCAAGAGCGCAACCGCACGGAGTGCGGCAAGGGCAGGGGGGCTGGAAACACCTGCGCCACTTGCCGAGGTGATGCGCGGCTAGAAAAATCAGGGCAGAGGGAATGGCTGGGGAC
>DAIMKE010001317.1:0-582 GCA_036721875.1 Bradyrhizobium sp.
ACGCAGTACATCGAATATCACCCGGCCTATCGCGAACTGGAGAACGCCGCGTTCGGCGAGTTCGGCATTCACGCGCTGTCGATCCGCAAGGGCATCATGGGCTGGCCGGACAAATATCCTGTCGTCGCCAAGCACGCTTTTACGTTCCTGTTCAACCAGGCCGAATTCGGCATGGGCTGCCCGATCAACGTCACCGACGGCTGCGCCAAGCTGCTCAACAATTTCGGCAGCGAGGCCCTGAAGGCGAAATATCTCGACGGCCTGACCCAGACCGACATGAGCAGGCTGACGCAGGGCGGCCAGTTCATGACGGAAAAGGAAGGCGGTTCCGACGTCGGCACGCTGACGACGACGGCCGTACAGGAAGGCGATCACTGGCGGCTCCATGGCGAGAAGTGGTTTTGCTCCAATGCCGATGCCAAGGTGGTGATGCTGCTGGCGCGGCCCGAGGGCGCAGGACCCGGCACGCGCGGCGTGGGGCTGTTCCTGATGCCGCGCTATCTCGACGACGGCTCGCAGAACCACTACCGGATCGTTCGCCTGAAGGACAAGCTCGGCACCCGCTCGATGGCGTCGGGCGAG
>DAIMKE010001317.1:592-2159 GCA_036721875.1 Bradyrhizobium sp.
AAGTTCGAAGGCGCGATCGCCTATGCGGTCGGCAAGCTCGACCGCGGCTTTGTGCAGATGGCCGAAATGGTCAACTCGTCGCGGCTCTCCAACGGCGTCAAGTCCACCGCGTTGATGCGCCGCGCGCATCATGACGCAATGACGGTGGCGCGAAATCGCGTGGTGTTCGGCCAGCGCATCATCGACCTGCCACTGGCCCGCCGGCAGTTGATGAAGATCGCGCTTCCGACCGAGCAGGCGCTTTCGATGAGTTTTCTCACCGCGGACGCGCTCGATCGCGCCGAGGCCGGCAGCCAGGACGCGGCGGCGCTGCTGCGCATTCTCACGCCGACCCTGAAATTCCGCGCCACCCGCGACGCCCGAAAGGTCTGCGGCGATGCGTTGGAGATGCGCGGCGGCATCGGCTACATCGAGGAATTCGCCACCGCGCGGCTGCTGCGCGATGCCCATCTCGGCTCGATCTGGGAAGGCACCGGCAACATCGTCGCCATCGATACACTCAAGCGTGCGGTCGGCCGCCACGGGGCTGACGCGGCGCTTGCCGCCGATCTGCACGCCCGCCTCGACGACAGCGCCAATGTGCCGCAGGCTTGGCGCAACCGCCTGCGCGAACTGACCGACCGCGCCATCGGCTTCGCGCGCGAGGTCGCCAGCCGGACCGACAATGAGGGCGACGCGCGGCGCGCCACCAGTCTGCTGTATCATGTTGCCAGCGCGGTCGCGCTGGCCTGGGAGGGTGGCCGAATTCACGAGATGCGCGGCGACGCGCGGCGGCTACTGCTGTCGCGCATGGTGATCGATCATCGCGTCTCGCCGGGTGACCCGTTCCAACTGGCGGAAACAGCCACTCAACGCAAGATCACGGACCATTTGCTCGGCGAGCGTGGCGTCGGGATGGCCGAGGTTGGCGAATTGCTGAAGGTGGCCTAGGCTTCTTACCTCTCCCTTCGGGGGGTGAGAAAGTTCGCGCGACACAACGAAAAACAAAGAGGGAAACGCCGATGAAGGCCGCTGTTCTATTCGAAGTCAACAAGCCGCTTGTGATCGAGGAAGTCAGCGTGCCGAACCCCGGCCCGCGCGAAGTCCTGATCCGCACCCGCGTCGCCGGCCTCTGCCATTCCGACCTGCATTTCATGGAAGGGTTGTATCCGCATCCGCTGCCCGCCGTGCTCGGGCATGAATCGGCCGGCGTGGTCGAGAAGGTCGGCTCCGACGTCACCTATGTGAAGCCCGGCGATCACGTCGTGACGTGCCTGTCGGTGTTCTGCGGCACCTGCGACAACTGCACCACCGGCCGCACGGTGCTCTGCACCGATACCACCGTGAAGATGCTGCCGGGCCAGTCCAACCGGCTGTCCTGGGCGCGCTCGGAGAAGCTCAACCAGTTCCTCAACCTGTCGTCATTCGCCGAGCAGATGCTGGTGCACGAAAACGCCATCGTCAAAATCCGCAGGGACATGCCGCTGGAACTGGCCGCGCTGATCGGTTGCGGCGTCATCACCGGCTATGGCGCTGTCGTGAACACGGCGGGCGTCAAGGCCGGCGAAACGGTTGCGGTGATCGGCTG
>DAIMKE010001318.1:0-2149 GCA_036721875.1 Bradyrhizobium sp.
ATGCACGATGTAGGGTGCAAAGCCCTTCTCGTCGACATTGATGCGCTTTTCCTGAAGCGCGGCCCAATTGGCGTCCAGGCCCTCGCCGAGCGAGGTGGCCAACCCAATACCGGTGATCCAGACCTCGGTCCGGCCTGGCTTCGAAGCGTGAGTGTCAGTCATGGCGATACGGCCCGTTGCGGAAACCCGACGCGTTTGGCGATCGCGTCCATGTGGGAGCGCATATCCGCATTGGGGAAGGGAATCAGCGTGAAGGTGAGCGCCGAATTCGCGCGCAGCTTGCCGCCGACCTTGATCTTGGCCTCGGTCATGGCGTAGCCGGAGCCTTCATGGGTGAGGCTCGCCTCGATGCTCATGAGGTCGCCCGGGAAGACCGAACCGCGGACCTTGGCCTCCTTCACGGCGGCCAGGATCGGCATACGTTCGAATTTGAACACGCCGAGTTGAAGCCAGCCCGAAGCCTGCGCCATCGATTCGATCAGGAGCACGCCGGGCATCAAGGGATAGCCCGGGAAGTGTCCCTCGAAGATGGTGCTCTCCTTCGGAACCTGCGCTTCGACGACGATCGTCTTCTCGTCGACCTTGAGGTCGACGATGCGATCGATCATGTGGAAGTATTCGAGTTGCATGACTGCGCCCTTAGGCGCTCGCGCCCTTGGCCGCAACCAGTTCGTCGATGCGGGCGCACAGGTTCTTCAGGACGAAATATTGCTCGGTGGTCGCCTTGCCGTCGTTGACCTCCTGGGTCCACTTTTCCAGCGGCAGCTTGATGCCGAACTGCTTGTCGATCGCGAACGCGATGTCCAGGAAATCGAGGCTGTCGATGCCGAGGTCATCGATGGCATGGCTATCCGGCGTGATCGTGTCGCGCGGGATGTCGCAGGTTTCAGCGATGATCGTGGCGACCTGATCGAATGTGGAAGACATCACTAAGCCTTTGATATATTGCGGATATTTTTCGGATTGCCCAGAGTGGCAGGGTGGGTGGGCATCGCGCCCCTGATGACGCCCTCAAACGCCCTCTGGCCGGGTCGAGAGCCCGTATATCGGAGCGCCGCCCTGAGTTCAATGGAGCCGGGGCGGCCCGGGACAGCAAGGGACCGGATTGGGGATCCCCGCCGGGACCCTTCCGCCGAGGGACCGGCGCTAGGCCGGTCCTAAATATGTGGAGTCGTGATCTTGGCGCAGTCGCGGCGGCCCATCAGCACGCAATCCTGGGTCCGGCGCAGGTCGGCGATGTTGACCAAGAGCCAAATCCCGATCGCGGTCAGGGCGATGGTGAAGGCCAGCGCCGCGATATTGGCAAGCATGCGTTGGCGGAAATTGTCGGGTTCGGCGCGCGGCTGCTCGTAGCGAGACAGATCCAGCCGTTCGGGCGCGATGCGCAACGGCTGCACGGTGCCGTTGCCGCGCTGGACCGCCGGGGAAGGCGAGGTGCGCGGTCTGAACTGGAGCACCCGGTGCTCTTCATCAGAGCTTTTGGGCCGCTGGTTGTTCATGGGGCGAGATCATCCGAAGCAGACATTTTGATAGCATATGTGACGGGCGCGTGCAGAAAATCTTGTCAATGTCCGCGTGTATTTCTGCGTTCGCACTATTGTGCATGGACCGGTGGAACGATCGGGAGCCGGTGGTGCACGGGTTGCGCTGCAACGGAAGCCATGACGACAGCCATGGAGTTCGTCCGCAATCGACTCGCGCTCTCCGCGTCGCTTCCGAACGGATTTCGTCGTCGCAGGGCCCGTGGCATAGTCGTGGGAGCCCGGATTATCGGCTGCAACCATGTGAGGACCTTTCGATCATGACCAATACGCGCGAGCCGCGAGTGCATCCGGTCCCGGTCCTGTCGCTCCGGCCGACGCAGATGACGGTCGGAATGCGCGAGGTCAAGGAGAAGCGCAAGCGCTGGCGCGAGCAAGACAAGGACAGGCAGGCCGATCTGCTCGGCAAGCACATGATCCCGGTCGTCTACGGGCCGGACAAGCGCTACTACGTGATCGACCATCATCATCTCGGCCGCGCATTGCACGACGAGGGCGTCAAGGAGGTGCTGGTGACCGTTATCGGCGACCTCAGAATGGTCGAACGCGATGCGTTCTGGGGCGTGATGGACAACAGGCGCTGGGTCTATCCTTACGACGCCAAGGGC
>DAIMKE010001319.1:0-2148 GCA_036721875.1 Bradyrhizobium sp.
TGCACAACAACAAGGCCACCGTGGCGCTCGCCGCCAAGATGGCCCGCTTCGCCTGGGTGGTGATCACCAAGCCGGGCGCAACCTACGAGCGGCGTGGGCCGGTGGCAGCCTGATCCACGCCTTCGACCAGCTGCGAGGCACGGGATAGTGATGACGAGACAGTTGATCGGCGCACCGTAAACTCTGGGCAAAAAAGCGGGCTTTCAGCCCGAGCCAGTTATTCGAGAACGGGGCGCGCGGATCTCATCATGGCCTGGCTGCAAAAACAGCCCACTCGCGAGAGGCCGGATACATTTATGCAGACTGGATCGTCAGACCGAACCTGAACCTTGCAACGACGGGGCGGACCATACATTTTTTCCCAGGAGATCCTTCAGCGCGGCGTTGTCGAGCATCGCGTCCGCCAGCATCCGCTTCAGCCGGCCATTCTCGTCCTCAAGGCCCTTCAGACGCCGCGCCTCCGAGACGTCGAGCCCGCCGAACTTGGCCTTCCATTTGTAGAACGTCGCTGAGCTGACGCCGTGCTTCCGGCAGACCTCCGCGGTCGCCACGCCCGCCTCCTGCTCGCGCAGGATCGCGATGATCTGCTCTTCCGTGAACCGTGACTTCTTCATCCGTCCGTCCCTCGTCCTGGGGGCGGACTCTAGCTATCCGTGGAGGAGTTTCAGGGGGTCACGTCACGACCTCGGTCAACGGCTGACGTCATTCGAACGTCGTTGCACGCGTTGAGGCGCCCGGCCCAAACTGCATCATCAGGCATCTGACCTCGAAAAGGACCATGACCCCGGTGACGGCAATGCCAAACCGCATTGACGATCACCCGCAATTAAAGGGCCGTTTGACACCGGAACGAGGCGTGGTCATCCAGCGCCCCGGCAAGCTTCACATCGGGCAGGTCATGCCACACCCTTCGCTGCGTTCGAAATCGGGAAAAGGCGCGTCTCAATCGGCGCTCACTCGATCAGGTCATGCAGGCCATCAAGCGATCAAGCGCGCTCGCCCGCCGCTCCGGCCCCAACCGAAGTTTTCCTGACCACTCGGTCCTCCTGTCTGCCAAAAGACATACTTCAGGGTGGACCAATTCAACGGGGGTGGATCAGGGCCGATCCATTCGGCGCCGTCGATCGTCCCCCGTTTCCAAAGCCGGATAAATGGCGCCGCCTGCAATTTGTTGCGGCACGACGCCGAGCTTCAACATGACTTGGCCGGCCAGTCCGGCGATGCGGAATTTCAGCCCCTTGCGATCGTTTGGGCTGTTGATTTCCTTGCGAAACCAGCCGCCCATCTGGGCGCCGGTGTTTCCGCAGGGCAATCCGTAGACATTGCTCTTGCGATAGAGCGTGTTCATCAGCTCGATGCCGCCGCCCTGATACATCCAAGCATTCTGCTGCCGTGTATTCAGGCCGTAAGGGACGGCGGTTCCGAAGGTGAAGGCCTCGTTCTTGCCGACAAAGAAGAATGAGCTTGTATGGCAGACCTCGACCGTGTTGATCGAAACCCCATCGAGGACTTGAAGCGGCGGTATGATCTCGCCCGCTGCGAAGACCTGGATCTGGAAGCGACCATCGGTCAGCTCGGCGACCGCTTTGGCGAACGCTTCGCCAGCGCCGTAGATCGCATCGAGCGATTTCGGGAAGCTCGATTGAAGCCGCCAGCGGATTGTCGGCTGAGACTGCGCTATGGCGGGCGACGCGATAACGCTTGTAGCGGCAGCCAGCCCAGCAGTCGAAACGAATGCACGACGATCCATCTGGCTTCTCCCCTGTTTTCGGCCTTGTACCGGCCGCGTACGGGAAGGTTAGGGAGCCTCTCAGGGCCCAGGAAATGAATTTGCCCGATGCTGAAGATCGGACTCCTCGATGGCGCCATCGTTGCCATGCGGCAATGCCAGCGCGGCGCACAAATGATCGTGGAATGCGCGGATTGCGGGACTTGGCCTGCCTGGCGCAAGATGGAGCGCGATCTCGGAGGGTGGTAACGGCGGGAGGCCCATGTTGGCGCCGATCAGCCGCAAGCCGGGACGTGCGGTCCCGGCCTTGACGACCGTCACCGCCACGCCTGACACCGCCATGGCTTCGACCGCACTAATGCTCGAACTGCTGAACAGAACGCGCCAGGATCGCCCGGCAGCCGTCAGCGCCTCGAGGG
>DAIMKE010001320.1:0-2145 GCA_036721875.1 Bradyrhizobium sp.
TGCCAGAAGGTCATCGTCGTCGGATCGAACGACCTGCAGTCGCTTTACGTCGCCAACAACGTCTGCTCGGCGGTGGAATATTTCCGCAAGCTCGGCGGCAATGTCGGCGTTGCCGGTATGGTCATCAACAAGGACGACGGCACCGGCGAGGCGGCGGCGTTCGCGCAGAACGTCGGCATTCCCGTTCTCGCGGCAATCCCGGCCGACGACGACATCCGCAAGAAGAGCGCGAATTACGAGATCATCGGGCTGCCGGGCGGGCAGTGGAGTTCCCTGTTCGAGGAACTTGCGAAGAACGTCGGCCTGGCGCCGCCGGTTCGCCCGACACCGCTGACGCAGGACGGTCTGCTCGGCCTCTTCAAGGGCGAGGTCGTCGGCCGCGGCGTGGTGCTGGATCCGGCGACCATGGAAGACATGTGCGGCAGATCCGTCGTCGACAAGCCATCCCTCGAAGTCGTCTACGACGCCGCATGAGGACCACATGATGCGGAGCGCGACATGAACGTCATCCTGCCTCGATACGCCGGCGCGATAGCTGAGTCTGTCGTGGGCGATCACGTTGAGGTCAACGTCGCCTCGGATGCCACCGTGACGGATGCTGCGGTTGCGCCTCTCGCGATCGACGCTGCGGCGACGAGGACCGACGGGCTTGGCTGTCATGCCGGTGCTGCGGAACTAAAGACAGCCGCCAACGCAGCGGGAAAGAGCGAGATTCTCGATCGCTACGCGGCGGATTATCCCAAAGGACCGCACGATCAGCCGCAAAGCATGTGCCCGGCGTTCGGTTCGCTGCGGGTTGGCCTGCGCATGCGCCGGACCGCGACCATCCTCTCGGGCTCGGCCTGTTGCGTGTACGGTTTGACGTTTACTTCGCATTTCTACGGCGCGCGACGCACCGTGGGCTACGTCCCCTTCAATTCGGAGACGCTGGTCACCGGCAAACTGTTCGAAGATATCCGCGAAGCCGTCTTCAAGCTCGCGGACCCTGCGCTTTACGACACCATCATCATCACCAATCTCTGCGTGCCGACGGCCTCCGGCGTGCCGCTCGACCTGTTGCCGGATGAGATCAACGGTGTACGGATCATCGGCATCGATGTGCCGGGTTTCGGTGTGCCGACCCATGCCGAGGCAAAAGATGTGCTGGCCGCGGCCATGCTCGAATATGCCCGCAAGGAAGTCGAGCAGGGGCCGGTGCAGGCTCCCCGCGGCGGCAGGAGCGAGCGGCCAACGGTTGCTCTCGTAGGCGAAATGTTTCCCGCGGATCCCGTCGGTATCGGCATGATGCTGGAGCCGCTGGGTCTGGCCGCCGGTCCTGTAGTGCCGACGCGGGAGTGGCGCGAGTTGTATGCGGCGCTGGATTGTTCGGTGGTCGCTGCGATCCACCCGTTCTACACCGCGAGTTTTCGGCAGTTCGACCTGGCCGGGAGAAAGATCATAGGCTCCGCGCCGGTCGGTCATGACGGCACCGAGGCCTGGCTGGAATCGATCGGAACCGCCTGTAACGTCGCCCGCGACAGGATCGATGCCGCCAAGAACCGCTTCCTGCCGATGATCAGGGCGGCTTTGGCGGCAAAGCCGGTCGATGCCCGGATCACCGTATCCGGCTACGAAGGTTCGGAACTCCTGGTCGCACGGCTGCTGATCGAAAGCGGCGCCCGCGTGCCGTATGTCGGCACGGCGTGCCCGAGAACGCAATGGTCGGATGTCGATCGGCAATGGCTGGAGAGCAGAGGCGCACGCGTCCAGTACCGCGCGTCGCTGGAGATGGATCTGGCTGCCGTCGGCGAGTTCAAGCCCGATCTCGCGATCGGCACCACGCCGGTGGTTCAGAAGGCAAAACAGCTCGCGATCCCGTCGTTGTATTTCACCAATTTGATTTCGGCGCGGCCGCTGTTCGGCGTCGCCGGGGCCGGGTCGCTGGCGCAGGTCGTCAATGCCGCCCTCGCAAATCAAAGCCGCTTTGACGAGATGAAGGAGTTCTTCGGAGACGTCGGCGAAGGCCACGCCGCGGGTGTTTGGGAAAATACGCCGCGGGAAAACCCCGCATTCCGGGAGAAATACAGAAAACAGATCGAAGCCCAGGCCAAGAAGCGCAAAGCCGAGGAGATGATCTGATGCTCGTCCTCGACCATGATCGCGCGG
>DAIMKE010001321.1:0-2140 GCA_036721875.1 Bradyrhizobium sp.
GCCTACTACACGGAATTGGGCGTCGAACCCGCCGCGCCCATCACCGCCGCCAACCGCGCGCCGTTCGATGAGGCCATGTGCGTGGTCGTGGAGGAGCTGAAGCCGGAAGTGGTCAGCTTCCATTTCGGCCTGCCGCATCCGGCACTGGTCAAGCGCGTCAAGGCGGCCGGCGCCATCGTGATGTCGTCGGCGACCATCGTGAAGGAAGCGATCTGGCTCGAGGAGAACGGCGCCGACGTCATCATCGCGCAGGGGGCCGAGGCCGGCGGCCACCGCGGCATGTTCCTGACCGACAATATCGCGCAGCAGCCCGGCACGTTCGCGCTGGTGCCGCAGGTGGTCGACGCGGTGAAGGTGCCTGTGATTGCGGCCGGCGGGATCGCCGACGGGCGCGGCATCGCGGCGGCGTTCGCGCTCGGCGCATCCGGCGTGCAGATCGGCAGCGCCTATCTGCGCTGCCCGGAATCGAAGGTGAGTGCGCCGGCGCGTGTCGTACTGGCCCAGGCGCACGATGATTCCACCGTCATCACCAACGTGATGACCGGACGCCCCGCGCGCGGCGTCGCCAACCGCGTTATGCGCGAGGTCGGCCCGATTTCGCCTGACGCGCCGGCGTTCCCGCACGCGGCCACCGCGCTCGGGCCGCTGAAGGCGGTCGCCGAAAAGCTTGGCAAGGTCGATTTCACCAATCTCTGGGCCGGGCAGGCGGTGCGGATGGGCCGCGAGATTCCAGCGACGGAGTTGACGCGGGCGCTTGCGGGTGCCGCGCTGGCCCGGATGGGTGCGCTGAGCGGATAGCCCTACAGCGCGTGGACCCAGGCCTCCGGATACAGCGCGTAGGCCTGGCCGCGCCGTGCCAGCCGCGAGAATGCCGGGAAGTGCAGGTGCATCCCGGCAATGAGGACGCCATCGGCGGAGACGCGGTCGAACATGCTTTTGCGCGCGGCGGCTGCCGCGGCCAGATCGGTGTCGAAGGCCATGCCGGCTTCGGGAAACGCGGTCTGCACCTCCGGCACGTGCACCGTGTCGCCCCAGATCATCAACTGATCGTTGCCGGAGGCGATCAGATACGCGGTGTGGCCCGGTGTGTGGCCGAGGCTCGGCACGGCGGTGACGCCGGGAAACAGCTCACCCTCCCTGAACAACCGCGTTCGCTTCTTGTAGGGCGCCACCTGCTCGCGGCCGGCCTGAAAGTAGAGTTGCGCCGATCGCTCGTCGACCTTCGCCATCGCGCCGTCGTCGAACCAGTGCGCCAGCTCGTTCTCGTGCATGACGAGTTCCGCGTTCGGAAACAGAAGCTGCCCGTTCGACATGTCGGTCAGGCCGGCCGAATGATCCGGATGCATGTGGGTCAGCAGCACTGTGTCGATCGACTTCGGATCGATGCCGGCCAATGCGAGGTTGCGCTGAGCGAAGCCGGCCGTGGGCTGCAAATAGTTGCCCGATCCGGTGTCGACGATCGCGATGCGTCCCTTCGAATGGATCAGGAAGGTGTTGACGCTGGTTCGCCGCGCCGGCCGGAATGCGTCGGCCAGGATCTGGCGCGCCTTGTCGAGATCGACGTTGCGCATCACGTCGAGCGTGCCGTCGAGATATCCGTCGCTGATGGTGGTGACGACGATATCGCCGATCTTGCGATGATAGACGCCGGGAATTTGTGCTGCCGGTTGTTCAGTCATGCGGGAAGGCCTTGAGGCTCGAGGGTCAGGCACCGACCGATGTCAGGAACTCATCGATGCAATCGAAGAGCAGATCGGGGGTCTGCACCGCCATGTAGTGCCCGGTGCGAAGTTCAGTGTAGCGGGCCCCGGGAATCACCCTGGCCACGCCTTCCGCCAGCGGTGGCCGGCGCACGCGATCGAGGCTGCCGCCGATCACGAGCACCGGGCACGTCAGCCCGGCAAGTTCATCATTCATGTCGGCCGCCGCCAGCATCCCCCAGACCGCTGCATAGCTCGAGGGATCGTTGCCGAGCCATCGCGCCCGAAAGCGTTCGAACCGGCCGATGTCGCCGCGAAGCTCCGGGGCATAGCCGTTCAGCATCGCGTCCTCGACCGCGACGGCCATGCCGCCCGCTTCGATCCGCGCGAGGCGCTCCAGTGCCGCCGGGCGGCGCTCGGCTGCGATGCCGGTGGCGGGG
>DAIMKE010001322.1:0-2138 GCA_036721875.1 Bradyrhizobium sp.
GCGTACAACAGGATGACGATTCCAAAGTTGGCGAGATACGGCGACCGCAGTGTCTTGACCGCGCGGCCGAAACTCCGCGCGGCGAACCGACGCCCGCCACGTTCTTGAAGCGGAGCTTGCGATACGCCGTTCAGGTGAACCTCGGTGCGATGATAGGCTCGCAGATCGCGTACCGCTCGACGATGCGCTCGATGAGGTCTGGAAGGCGTACGGCCGTGCCGGCGTGCAGCGTTTTCGCCGCACGTGGCCCCGAGGTAGACGGCAGAAGTTCCGCGTCGAAGTTCCAAATTGTCGGAACGATCCGTGCGCGTGTCATTCTCGGTGACTACCTGCCGCGTACCAGGCTCGGTGCTTTTGGAATCGCAGCGCGAGGCATCGGGTTTTTGGCTGAGAAGCAAGCTATCCTGGTCTGGAGGCATTTCGATCCACTTGCCCTAAGACGCCCGTGCCCCTCTCGGGCATCCACGCAGCGTTCGGGAAGGCGACCCGAGTGAGCGTTGCCCTGCAGCGGCGTCTGCGGTAACTTCGCACTTTGTGCGATATTTGCACTAAGTGTAATTTTTAATGAGGCGATTTCGTGTCGAGACAAGCCGGAGAGGGCTCACCTCCCAAAAAGGAAGGACTGCGGGAGAGAAGGCGTCGCGAAACGTTGCGGCGCATCGCGGACACCGGGCTAAGGCTGTTCCTTCGAAACGGCTATGAGGCCACGACGCTCGATGCCATCGCGGAGGAGGCCGGAATTTCGCGCCGGACCTTCTTCTATTATTTCAAGTCGAAGGAAGAGATCATCCTGGTGTGGCAAAGCGGTCTTGCGGAAGCCATCCGGCGCGCCGTTCTGGAGCAATCGACAACGAGGCAGACGCCACTCGACGCGGTAAAAAGTGCGCTGGTAGGGCTCACGGCGTCCTATGAGACCGATCAGGCTCGCAAACAAATGATGGAGATCGACCGGTTCATTCGCTCGAACGAGACCCTTCGCGCACGAGAAGCCACCAAATACGCTCAACAAGAGCAGGCTGTATTCGAAGCGCTATGCGCGATGTGGCCGCAGCCCAAGCGACGGCAGGCACTCCGCGTTGTTGCCATGATATCGATCGGCGCCTTTCGCCTGGCGATCGACCGTTGGAGCCAGGACGAAGGAAAGCGCCCCTTCGCTGCCTATTTGCGAGACTGCTTCGCCAACATCGAAGCGGAAACCTGATGGCCTGAAGGGCGGTCCGCGACGTGTTGGATCCCACCGGGTCGAGCCGGTCGTAATTCCGGCCATGTCCGCCATGCCGCCTGACGCGGCAGTAAATTCCGAGCATTGGCCGCAATGCCACGGCATCACGCCGCCTGCTTCGTCTCGTTGCGCGAGCGGAGGAAGCGGCCGAGCAACCTCCGTTTGCCCTTGCGCGGGATCAGGTCGATGTCGCTGACGAGCTTGGCGCCGCCCTTGCGCCGTTCCAGCACGATCTTGCGGCTGTGGAACGCTTCGAGCTCGACGCGATGGGCGACGCTGACGATGGTCGCCTTGGGCATTTCGCGGATGACGATTTCCATCATCTTGTCCTGGCTCTTTTCGTCGAGCGCGGAGGTCGCCTCGTCCAGCACGATGATGTCGGGGTTGTGCAACAGCAGTCGCGCGAATGCCAGCCGCTGCTTCTCGCCGCCGGAAAGCGTCTGGTCCCACGGTCCTTCTTCCTCGATCTTCTCCTTGAGATGATCGAGACCGACCTTGTGCAGCGCTTCGCCGATCCCTTCGATGGTCCAGTCGTCGGCTGCGCCGGGATAGGCGATGGCGCGGCGCAGCGTGCCGGACGGGATGTAAGGTTTTTGCGGCAGCATGAAGAGCCGGCGGTCGGGATGGAAATTGACGCTGCCGCCGCCCCATGGCCACAGCCCGGCCAGCGCACGCACCAGCGTGCTCTTGCCGGTGCCGGATTCGCCGGCGACCAGCAACCGCTCGCCGGCGTCGACCGCGACCTCGGTCTCGCCGACGACCGCAGTTCCGTCGTCGAGCGTCACCGAAAAATCCTTGAGACTCAGCATCGGGCCGCCGACCTCGGTCTCGCCGCGCTTGATGCGGCCGATGCCGTCACCGCGCTCGGCGCGTTCGAGGCCGTCGAGCGACATCATCAGCGAGGCGATGCGGCGGG
>DAIMKE010001323.1:0-2137 GCA_036721875.1 Bradyrhizobium sp.
GGCCGGTTCGCTGAGCAGCAGTGCCAGCGCTGGCGGTGCCGGCGCGGCCGCCAAACCCAACTAGCCGAACGGCGGGGGCCCGCCCGGGGGATCCCGTCAGGCTCGGGGACGCGGTGGCGTCCGCCGCGCGATCCGAGGCGTCTCTCCGCGCCGCGCTTGGTGTGCTTCGGGTCGCACTTGGTTAACGCAGCCTTAACGTTGCGGTCCGCCGCACGCGGGCTGTCCGAAACACTTAGACAATCAGTTTCCGCTATTGAACAGGGCAGATGATCGACCGTTGCTGGGGAATTTGACCCGATGCCATCGCATGCACCTACCAGGTTCACGCTCCGGAAAGCGCTGGCCCGGTTTCGCGGCAACCGCCGCGGCTCCGCGGCCGTAGAGTTTGCGTTGGTGGCGCCGATGTTCTTCGGGCTGTTGTTCGCCATTATCGAGACGGCGCTCGTGTTCTTCTCGGGCCAGGTGCTCGAGACGATCGCGCAGGACTCCGCGCGGGCGATTCTGACCGGCCAGGCGCAGGCACAGGGCGGCTCGGTGGCGGCGTGTCAGACCGCGCCCAACGCGGTTACGGCATGCGATCAGACCACGTTCAAGGCCTTTGTCTGCAGCAAGATCCCGGCGTTGTTCGATTGCAGCAAGCTCTACGTCGACGTGGTGAGCACAAGTTCCTTCGGGACGCTCAACCTGACCAGCTACGGCAATTCCTGCAATTTCAACCCGACCGGCATGCAGTACAATGCCGGAGGCTCCGGCCAGGTGGTCGTGGTGCGCCTGTTCTATCAGTGGCCGCTCGTCGTCACCGGCCTCGGCTACAACATCGGGTGCAGCAACAAGCGGCTGCTGGTGGCGACCGCTGCGTTCAAGAACGAACCCTTCTGAGGCAGATGGATCTGAGCGGACCGATGCAGACGATTGCGAATATCTGGAGGAATGCACGTTGCTCCATGGGCGAGTTCGTTGCCGACAAGCGCGCACTCGCGGCGACCGAATTCGCAGTCATCGTACCGCTGATGCTGGTCATGTTCTTCGGCACCGTCGAATTTTCCTCCGCGGTGGCGATCGACCGCAAGGTCACGTTGATCGCGCGGACGCTGTCCGATCTGACGTCGCAATCGACGTCGCTCGCCGATGCCGACATGCAGAACACGTTCACGGCAAGCATCTCTGTCGTCATGCCTTACGACGCTGCGCTCGTGAAGGGCACGATTTCCCAGATCTACATCGACGCCAACAGCATTGCCACGGTCCAGTGGAGCAAGGCCGGCGTCATCGCGAGCGGCGCGACGAAAGCCACGCTGGCGACCTCGGCTCGGAAGGCTGGCGACAAGGTCACCTCGGAGATCCCCCCGACGCTCTTGATTCCGTCGAGCTATCTCATACTGAGCGAGGCGAACTACACTTACACGCCGGCCATCGGCTACGTGTTGAAGCCGAAAATAACGCTGAGCGATCTCTCCTACACGCGACCGCGCCAGGTCACCTGCGTGCCTTACAACGGCGTGCCGTCGACGTGTTGAATCGCAGGCCGACCCCGGAATGAAAAAGGCCGTGCGTCACGCACGGCCTTCTTGCTTGTTCCGGCTCGGTTGACCGATCTGGGGCAAGGGCCCGCAGGCTCAGCCCGCTGCGCGGAGGTTGTCCGCCGCCGACTTGCCGGAGCGGCGGTCGGCCACGATCTCGTATGAAATCTTCTGGCCCTCGCGCAGCGAGCCGAGACCAGCGCGCTCCACGGCGCTGATGTGAACGAACACGTCCTGGCCGCCGTCGTCGGGCTGGATGAAGCCGAAGCCCTTGGTCGCGTTAAACCACTTCACGGTTCCCATGCTCATGGGGTAGTCCTTCTCAGATACACAATGTCGGAGCCCGCTCGCGCGGGCAGGTTAGATCGAATTTCTGGAAGGGTCGTCAGCGTGTCTGAACCGGCTGTACCGGTGGATGCCAATGTCGTCCGGCCGAAAATCGATTAATTCATTTTATCGAAAACAGGGCTTCGAAACAATCGGGACGTGCACGATTTTTTGATCCGCCGTCGGCACGGCGGATCAACATATGCAGCTCGGATTTTGTATCGCGCGCCCGCGTGCCGCAGCGGGATTAGCGGCGGCGGAACTGGCCGCCGCGCTGTCCGGGACGGGGC
>DAIMKE010001324.1:0-2128 GCA_036721875.1 Bradyrhizobium sp.
TCGTGAACGCCGCCATGAGGCGAGCGCAACTGCGTGTCGACGAAATGGCACAGCGCATCGATCTCGGCGCGGACCTGCGCGTCGCGATCGAGCGCATGGACGCTCGCCAGCGCCAGCAGCACGAAGGCGTGGTCGTAGGAATCGCGCAGCGGATCCCGCACGCTGCCGTCGGGATTCAGCGTGTGCACAAATCCGGGCTTGCCGTCCGGGGCCTTCGCCTTGGCCAGCAGGTGCTCGAGTCCCTTCAGCGCGATCGCGCGCCCGTCGGGATACCAGCCCATTTGCGCGGCCTTGGCATAGCAGTAGATCTGGCGCGCCTGCACGAAAACGCGGCGCGGCGCCTGCGTATCGGCGCGGCCGTCCGGATCGAGCCGGTCGATGAAGCCGCCCGCTGTGTGGTCCCAGCCTTCGCTCGACCACAGCGGCAGGCAATGCTCGATCATGCGAAGCTTCAGCCTCGCAACGACATCAGCCGAATCGTGTGTCGCCGCAGCGCTATGCGTTTCAGCCATTGGGTTCCCTGGAACGTATCCGACACCGGATGCCGTCTGATACCACGTCAGAAGCGGCGCGCAATCGGTGTAAATCGAAGGCAACAGCCATGACCGAACACTATGACGCCCTCGAAACGCGCGAGCCTGGCACGCGCGAGAGCGAGCTGTTTTCCCGGCTGCCGGATGTGCTGCGCAAGGCGCTGGCCGCACCCGCCTATGCCGAGCGCCTCAAGGGCGTCGATTCCGCCTCGGTGACCAGCCGCGCTGCACTGGCACGCCTGCCCGTGTTGCGCAAGTCGGAGCTCCCTGCCCTGCACAAGGCCGCGCCGCCCTTCGGCGGCTTCGTCGCAGGTCCGCTCGGATCGTTCGGGCGGCTGTTTACGTCGCCCGGTCCGATCTTCGAGCCCGAGCCGGTCCATGCCGATCCCTGGCGCGGCGCACGAGCGCTGTACGCGGCGGGTTTTCGGCCTGGCGATGTGGTGCTGAACACCTTCAGCTATCATTTGACGCCCGGCGGCTTCATCTTCGACGCCTCGGCGCGTGCGCTGGGCTGCGCCGTCATTCCGGCCGGCCCCGGCAATACCGAACAGCAGTTCGAACTGATCGAGGCCTATCGGCCGGTCGGCTATAGCGGCACGCCTGATTTCCTGAAAATCCTGCTCGATGCAGCGGCGAGTGCCGGCCGCGACGTCTCCTCGATCAAGCGCGCGCTGGTCTCCGGCGCGGCGTTCCCGAAATCGTTGCAGGACGAAGTCAGGTCGCGCGGTATCGATGCCTATCAGGCGTTCGGCACCGCCGACCTCGGCATGGTCGCGTTCGAGACGCCGGCGCGCGAGGGCATGGTGGTCAACGAAGACCTGATCATGGAGATCGTCCGTCCCGGCACCGGCGATCCCGTCGCGCCGGGCGATGTCGGCGAAATCGTCGTGACCACGCTCGACACGGATCATCCCTGGATCCGCCTCGCGCTGGGCGACCTTACCGCGGCACTGCCGGGCGTGAGCCCCTGCGGGCGCACCAACATGCGGATCAAGGGCTGGATGGGCCGCGCCGATCAGACCACCAAGGTCAAGGGCATGTTCGTACGCCCCGAACAGGTCGCCGAGATCGGCAAGCGCCATCCCGAACTTGAACGATTGCGCCTTGTGGTGACGCGGTCCGGCGAGAGCGACCTGATGACACTGAAGGCGGAAACATCATCGCCCGGTGAGGCGCTTCAGAGCGAACTCGCAGCAAGCCTGCGCGCGGTGACGAAGCTCGGCGGCAATGTCGAACTGGTCGGCGCCGGAACGCTGCCGAATGATGGCAAGGTGATATCAGACGAGCGGGCCTGATTGTCACCATCACGTCATGCCCGACGGCACGAGGTCGTCCATGGCAAAGCAGGAGCCTGCCGGCGCGAGCCGGCAAGCTTTCTGTCGTGAGAGATTACTTCTTGAGACAAAGTCCGACGGTCGGATTCGCGGCGCACTTGGCGCCGTCAGCAGCACCTCCGGCCGGACAGAACACCGACACCAGGATCTCACTGGCCTCGCAGCTCACGCTGCCGTCGGTCTGCACGACCCGAAGCCCGGTTTGACCGGCGTCACCCTTGTCGCCTTTCGCACCCGGCGTGCCCTGCGGTCCCTGTGGGC
>DAIMKE010001325.1:0-2128 GCA_036721875.1 Bradyrhizobium sp.
TTCTGCAGGCGCTGCCAGGTTTCCGCATCGATCTGCACCTGCCACGCGCCGTTTCCTGAGCGACGCACGGTCTGCTCGAACGAGAACTCGGCCGCCATCAGTGCACGGCACTCGTCGGTGATTTCGATTTCCGGCATCGCTCACGAACGTTCGCGCGCCGGTGGCGGCCGCGTGCGCTGCTATCGCGCGCCACATACCGGAGGAGCGCGCGCATCAAACCGGCAGCCGAAGATTGGTTGTCCGCTGTTGGCCGATAGCGGACTAACGGCGAGCTTTGGTTGATAGTCCGCTTTTACCCCAAGCAGAGCGGGGACAAGTATTCTTTCGGGGTTGAGGCGGACGTGGCGTTATCCCAACCCTTTACCTGCTGAAGGCCCATTGCGAACACTTGGAGCGGGAGGGCTCCCCATGCCCTCCCGGACCCGTTACTCGGCAACTGACATGGCGCCGAAGGCGTTGTAGTCGTTCTTCGGGTTGTAGCCAGAATCGCGAAGGTTCCGGATATGCATCGCGCGATCAACGTCACTTCCATTGCCGTTGAGACTGGCATTGGCGTTGAGCAGAACAGGACTAACTCCGGCACCCAGCACGATGGGGCGCTGGATGGTCCGTTGTTTTGCACCTCGTGCGTCCGCTGAAGTTATCGTGGGAAGGAGAGCAATTGCGATCGCAACAAGAATGATCTTCTTCATGATACGCTCCTGTGAAATGACTGGTCGGAGCTTCAAGCGCGTTCACAACGTACGTTCCGATGCCTGTTGCCGATTGTGAAATTCTCCACACCGCAAAAATATAATTCGGCCCGACGTAGACGGAGGCTACCTCCGATCTGATGTCAGCTTGCGCGCCGACGCGCATCAGCGGCCACATTTACCGCCCCCCCGCTTGTGCTGAGTCACGATGATGACGCGGATGATGCAGTCGGAGATGGTTTCGCCGTGCCGCCGCACCTTCTGCAGGCGCTGCCAGGTTTCCGCATCGATCTGCACCTGCCACGCGCCGTTTCGCGAGCGACGCACGGTCTGCTCGGGCGGGAACTCCGCCGCCATCAGTGCACGGCACTCGTCGGTGATTTCGATTTCAGGCATCGCTCTCGAATGCTCGCGCGCCGGTGCTGGCCGCGTGCGCTGCTATCGCGCGACAGCAAGAAATCGGCCAGTTAAATCGCAGCAATCTTTTCCAGGAACCAGCGGCCGATTCAGCCTCGGGAAGCAGCCTGACACTCGATAGCTCCACCGCCGCTTCATCCCACCTGCGTCATCGCGCCGCTGGATCATCCATCATTGACGCCGGCACCGAGGCTGGTTCACGTATCATGATCAAGTTGCGACGCTGCATCGATCGGAAGGATCGGCAGCCTGACACCCACTGACCGGAGATGAAGATGTTCGGAAAATTCTCGCGCCGCCGCTTTGCGAAGCTTGCGGGTCTTTCCGCACTCGGCATCGCGGCAGCACGTGGCGACGCCGCCGCGCAACCGTCGGCCGACCGCCACGCGCCGGCAGGCTTCCCGAAGGATTTCGTGTGGGGCACCGCCACCTCGTCCTACCAGATCGAAGGCGCCGTCGACGAAGACGGTCGCGGCCGTTCGATCTGGGATACGTTTTCGCATACGCCGGGCAAGATCGAGGACGGCACCACCGGCGACCGCGCCAACGAGCATTATCATCGCTACAAGGAAGACATCGGTCTCATCAAACAGACCGGCGCGAAGGCCTACCGGTTTTCCATCGCATGGCCTCGGGTGTTTCCGGACGGAACGGGGACGCCGAACCCCAAGGGCCTCGACTTTTACGACCGACTCGTCGACGAGTTGTTGAAGAACGGCATCGAGCCGTTTGCGACGCTATATCACTGGGACCTGCCGCAGGCGCTCGAGGACAGGCGCGGCGGCTGGCGCTCCAGCGAAACCTCGAAAGCGTTCGCCGATTATGCGGGCCACATGGCGGCGCGCCTGACCGACCGCGTCAAATCGATCTTCACCATCAACGAGGCCGGCAGGTTCGTGACCTTCGGCTACGGATTGGGTATCGATGCACCCGGCCTCAAATTGCCGGATGCCGACGTCAACCAGGTCCGCCACCATGTCGCGCTCGCGCATGGTCTCGCCGTGCAGGCGATCCGCGCG
>DAIMKE010001326.1:0-2121 GCA_036721875.1 Bradyrhizobium sp.
CAGGCCGGTGATGGCGCGGACTTCCTTGATGACCTCGATCTTCTTGTCGCCGGCAGCGGCCAGAACGACGGTGAACTCGGTCTTCTCTTCAACCGGAGCGGCAGCAGCGCCGCCACCCGCGGGACCGGCAACCGCAACGGCGGCAGCGGCGGACACGCCCCACTTTTCTTCGAGCAGCTTGGCGAGTTCGGCAGCTTCGAGCACGGTCAGGCTCGAGAGGTCGTCGACGATTTTCTGTAGGTCAGCCATTGATCAGTTTCCTTAAAACGTTTGGTTCGAACCAGGTTTGATGTTTGCGAAGGGTCAGGCCGCTTCGCCCTTTGAGGCATAAGCCTGGACGACGCGCGCGAGCTTGGCCGCGGGCGCTGTCGAGAGCTGAGCGATCTTGGTTGCCGGCGCCACCAGGAGGCCGACAAGCTTTCCGCGCAGTTCGTCGAGTGACGGCAGCGAGGCAAGCGCCTTCACACCGTTCACATCCAGGACGGTTTTACCCATCGAGCCGCCGAGAATGACGAACTTCTCGTTCGCCTTGGCAAACTCCATGGCAACCTTCGGCGCCGCTACCGGATCGTTTGAAGTCGCGATCACGGTCGGTCCCTTCAGCAGGGAGCCGATGGCAACGACATCCGTGCCTTCAAGAGCAATTTTGGCGAGACGGTTCTTCGAGACCTTCACCGACGCACCCGCCTGCTTCATCTGCATGCGCAGCTTCTGCATCTGGGCCACGGTGAGGCCGGAATAGTGGGCGACGACTGCGACGCTCGTGGTCTTGAAGACCTCGTTCAGCGCCTCAACCGCGTCCTTTTTTGCCGCTCTTTCCACAGCAAGCTCTCTCCGGTTGGCGGCCTTCGCAAGAAGCGAGACCGCCGGGTTGCACCCATCGTCCCGCCCTAACTGACCTCTAGACACCAGTCTTCAAGGACACGCCGGGCAGACGACATTTGAAAAGCCTGCCCTCCCGAACCAGATGGCGCGGGGTGTCGAGGTTCGAACCAAATCAGCCATCGCGCCGCGCGAGGCGGCGGTGGAGCGAAATCCGGTCTTCACCCGTCTATGCAGGCCATAAGATTAAGCCGTTGAGGAAACTTGCGTTTCTTCGCGGGCGCCTGCAGTCTTGGACAGGATCGAGGCCGTCCGGCAAGCCGGAAGCCTCTGCCGCAATCCACGAAGCGATGGGCTTTCCTTCCTTTCGAGCAATCCATGCGGATGTCCTGAAAGGAATGATCTCCTACCGTATCGGGTTTTCGGAATGCGAGCACGGACGTGCCAGCAACCGCCAGCACGCCCGGAAGCGGTTCTTTAGCGAGTCTCGATCGGCTTGCCAAGGGCAAAATTCAGACCAGTTGGGCACCCGCTTCTGCTCCGAAATCGGGTCCGGAATGGCTCCGTTGGCTCGGTTCCGTCGCGCCGGGCGCTCTCCGTCCGCAATCCTGACAAGCTGCGGCACTTGCCGCTCGCCGCAACGCTGACGCGTCAGCCGAGGGGCACCGGGTAAGGCAGCGCCTTGCCGGCAAAGAACGCGTCGAGATTGGCGATCACGCAGTCCTGCATCGCGACATGCGATTCCAGCGTATGACCGCCGATATGCGGCGACAGCACCACATTGGGCAGCGCGGTGAGCGCGTCCGGCACATGCGGCTCCTTCTCGTAGACGTCGAGGCCGGCGCCGGCGATGCCCTGCTCGCTCAGTGCTGCGACCAGCGCCTTCTGGTCGATGACGGAGCCGCGGGAGATGTTGACGACGTAGCCGTCCTTGCCGAGCTTCTGCAGGATATCGGCATTGACCGCGTGGTTGGTGTCGGCGCCGGCGCGGACCGCGATCATCAGCACGCTGCACCATTCCGCCAGTGCATCGAGGGTCGGGAAATAACGATAGGGCACGTCGTGCCGGCTGCGGCTGAAATAGCCGATGTCAGTCTCGAAGGCGGCAACGCGCGCCGCGATCTTGCGGCCGATCTCGCCCATGCCGTAGACGCCGACCCTGCGGCCGAGCATGCCCGCCTGCGGGCGCATCATCGGCGACGGCTTTGCCCCGGCCCAGTTCCCGCTTCGCACATAGTCGTCCGCCACCAGCAGCCGTCGCGTGGTGGCCAGCATCAAGGTGACCGCTATATCGGCAAC
>DAIMKE010001327.1:0-2120 GCA_036721875.1 Bradyrhizobium sp.
GCGATGGATGCGCCTGCTTCATCGGCAACGGATGCGATGGCGCAGGCCGCCTCGCCGCAGGCGATCGCCGAATATCGCCGCAAGCTGAAAGAGTACCAGCAGGCGCGCGCCGCGTTCGACGAGCAGGCGGGTGCCTACTGGTCCTCGATCTACGAGAAGCGAAAGGGCCGCAACGCCAAGCGCCGTGAGCGCCAGGCGATCACGCTCGACGATTACGTGCTGACGCAGCCGCCGACTTACACCGGCCCGGCGCGGCCGGTGAGTCCGGAGCCGGAGGAGGAAAAGCCGCCGCGCGAGCGCAAGCCGATCCCGGTCGTCGCTGATTTCCTCAAGGCCGCCGCCGAGCACTTTCAGTTCGTCCCGCAGCGGCCAGCGTCTGAAGTCGAGTTCAAGCGAGCCTACGCCCGGTACGCGCTCGCGTCAGGATTGACGCGCGAGCAGACGGTTCGGGTCTATTCGTTCGAGACCGGTGGCAACGGCAATCACGACATGCAATCGGGCCTGAGCGCGTCCCGTCCGGGCTCCCGCGCGATCTCGACTGCGATCGGCTACAACCAGTTGCTGACCACCAACAGCGTCGAACTGATGGCAGAGCAGGGCCATGAACTCATCAAGGAGCTGACGGCGAAGGCAGCAGGCCTGTCGGGCGCGCCGCGCAAGGCGATGGACCACAAGCTCGCGGTGCTGAAGAAGATGGTGGCGTTCTCGCGCACCGTGCCGGACACCTGGTCGGAGCATGAAAAGCTCGCCAACACGCCGCAGGGCTGGGCGGTGCATGCCATGGTGCTGGACGTGGACGTCGGGCCGATGTTGCAGACCCACAAGCTCCTGACGTCGGTCCATTTCGCGCGCGCCAAGGGCCACACTCGGCCGTTGACGGCGGCCGAACTCGAAATGATGAACCTTACCGGCGACGGCACCGGTCTCGACATGGTGACGATGCCCCAGGCGATGCGCGAGCGGGTGCCGACCTCGAATTTCTTCCAGCGCGGCGGCTACGAACGCAACCCCGTCGCGATCCGCCACAACACCGTGGCGAAACTGCTCGCGGTTACCGACGAGCGGATGGATGTCAACAGCAACAAACCCGGAGCCAAGGAACTGGCCGCGGCGTTTTAGTTCGCCTCTTCCCGTCTCCCGCAAGGGCAGAAGGGAAGAAAGAACTGCTCAATTCGACCCGAACATGAAGCTGCCGTCGCCCTCGAGATAAGGGCCGGACCGCATGTAGAGCTGTCCATTCGTGCCGATGAAGAACAACGTGCCCTTCGGCACTTTCTTGGCGCCCTTCAGCAACAGGCCGGCGTTATTGGTGCCCATTTTGTAGGAGAGCGTCTTGCCGTCCTTGCCGTAGGCGTAGCCCATGTCCGTTTTCAGTTCCCAGGGCGTCGGGCTTGCTGCTTGTGCAAATGCCGATGTCGCTACCCCCGCCAGTGCGGCTGCCATCAACATCGACTTGGTCGAAACTCTCATCATCGTCGTCATCCTCCCAGCGCCCTTCAGCAGCTCTGTCCCATGTTTTGAACAAATCACGAACGGTAATATTCAGTCAATTGGGACCTTCGACGCATCACGTTGCCATTGAGACTTTGTGATTTCCTGCCCTCGACTTCCCGACTATGTTCCGCTTTCGGTCGCGCGAACCGCTTTGCGAGAATGTCAGGGGATGATTCGTATGAACCACGTCATGAAAATCGGATTCGGTGCGGCATTGTCGATCGTGGCGCTGGCTCCCGCCGCGGAAGCCGACGAATTCAAGCTCTCCAACAACCAGCGGATCGCCTGCAGCCGAGGCCTGGCGCCGGGCAAGTTGAACACGGCGACCTGCAAATCATATGCTTACGTGTTCAACGTCAAGACCTCCGAATATTTCCGCTGCCAGGTTTCGCTGGCGCTGACCCGCGACAACAAGGAGGTCATCAACGTCCAGACCGACGGCGGCTGCATCAAAAAGCCACGCATCTTCGAAACCGACGGCAAGTACGATTTCGACGCCACGGAGACCGAGCCGCCGAACACCAACTCGTTCTTCGGTCCCGGCGGCTATGCGGTCTGGGCCGCCGACGTCGGCGCGCAGAAGGTGCGCGGCTGCATCATCATCTCGTCCGGGCTCGGCTCCGACA
>DAIMKE010001328.1:0-2118 GCA_036721875.1 Bradyrhizobium sp.
GGTCTCCTCAGGATGAGGCTAAGCGAGATTAGCGCCCGCTGAGGCTGCTGCCGCGCACTCCGTCCTCATCCTGAGGAGCCCGCTCAAAG
Source organism: Bradyrhizobium sp. (assembly GCA_036721875.1). GTDB lineage: Bacteria > Pseudomonadota > Alphaproteobacteria > Rhizobiales > Xanthobacteraceae > Bradyrhizobium. The sequence goes on from DAIMKE010001328.1 coordinate 90, forward strand.
CGGGCGTCTCGAAGGATGGCCGCAGCGAGTTACATGTGATGGTCGTTCGGGTCCTTGCGGACGTCGCCGACATAGAGAATGACGGTCTCCTTGCCGAGGTTCTTCCACCAATGCGAGGTGCCGAACACTTCGGGGCGGATGTCGCCGGCCTTGTGCACGATCGGTTCGGCGCAGTTGGAGGCGTATTCGACTATCTCGCCCTGCTGCACGAAGATCAGGGCGGGGCGATCGTCGTGGCTGTGCCGGGGCACGATGCCGCCGGGCGCGATGGTCAGCTTGCGGAAGCGAAGCTCGCGACCCTCGATATGCGCCGGCTGCTTGCCGAGGTCGATCGCCCCGAGCGTGACGTCGGTGACGCCGACGGCTTTGTGGTCGACCATCTGCTGTGCATTCGGCTTGATCTTGCCGGCCGGGCATTCGCCGGCGACGACCTGCTGCGCCGGAAGCGTCAGTGCGCCGAGGACCGCAAGGCCGGGCCAGACCGCCCGGGATAACGTGCGATGCTTGAACATTGAATTCTCCTGTGTTGGCCGCAACCGCGGTGGTCGCCGGCTGTGGCCGAAGTGTCTTCGAGGCGCTGCTTGTCCTCAAATGCCCTTTCGCTCTCGGTGCGATAGCCCGGGACTATGCCGATAGGCGGCGGCTATCGAACCGATCGTGGATCGGCATTTCCGATCGCGTCGCTTCCATCGTTCGATGGCAAGGCGCCCATTGGCGGGCGTTCACGTCAATCCGGAGGAGCATCCCATGACATCACTGTCCAAGACCCTGATCGCCACCGCCGCGTTTGCGGTCATCGCCACTTCGGCCCTCTCGGAGGCCGCCTGGGATTTCAAGGCCGGCATGGCCTACGTCTATGGCGGACCTGGCAAGATGTCGGCGATGGCGATGGCGCCGGCCGAGAAGAACCACGAGGCCATGATGAAGAACGCGAAGAAGGTGCCGGAGAACACGGTGTTCTTCATGGACAAGGGTACGCTGTACTCCGCCTCGGGGCGGCTGGACCCGACCGGCAATTTCTACGTGAACTGATGACGTGCGCACGACGGCCGCCCCCTTGCGGGCGGCCCGACCGGGCAACTACTATTCGTTCCTCGAACGCCGGAGCAGAAGATGACGTCTCTTGCGGAAGCCGACGCCGAACAGCTCAGGCTTGCCTTTCAGCGCTGCCGCGACATGGACGGAACGCTGAGCGAACAGCTCCGCGCCTATGCCGATGCCAGCCGCAAGGTCTTCCCCGCCTATGGCGAGGCCGTCGATCGCCTGGTCGCGCGATTGAACGGAAACGGCGGTGGCGAGACGGCGCCGCGTCCGGGCGATCCGATGCCGCCGTTCATGCTGCCCGACGAAAGCGGGCGTCTCGTCGCGCTGAACGCGCTGCTGGAGAACGGCCCGGCCGCGGTGATGTTCTTCCGCGGCCATTGGTGTCCCTATTGCCGGCTGAATGTCCGCGCGGTGGTCCAGGCGCTGGATCGCATCAAGGCGATGGGGGCGCAGGTCGTGGCCATCATGCCGGAGATGCAGGAATATACGCGGCAGCTCAAGTCAGATGCCGGCGCGGCGTTTCCGATCCTGACCGATCTCGACAATGGCTATGCGCTGTCGCTCAATCTCGCGATCTGGCTCGGCGCCGAGATTCAGCAATTGTTGTCCCATCAGGATATGGCGAAATTCCACGGCAATGACGGCTGGATGCTGCCGATCCCCGCCGTGTTCGTGGTCGGCCGCGACGGCATCGTCAAAGCCCGCTTCGTCGATCCGGACTTTCGTAAACGCATGGAGATCGACGACCTGATCGCAGCGCTGGCGAGCGCCAGCCGGGAACGCTAGGTCTGCGCGCGGGCTGCTCGTCTTTCTCCCCTTGTTGTCGAACAGATAAATGATGCTCTTGCAAGCAGCGAGATGCATATTGAAGTGCCCTCGCCCCTTGTGGGAGAGGGCGCCGACGCCGGCTGACACGAACTCATTTGGGTGAGGGGTATGCCTCCAAGCTTTCCGTGTGGAGAGATACCCCTCATCCGGCACTTCG
>DAIMKE010001329.1:0-2114 GCA_036721875.1 Bradyrhizobium sp.
CGCTCGGCATGCTGCTGACGCGCCGGCTGGAGCGCGCCCGCGCCCGGCCGCTCGGCTTCGTCGCCAATGAATATGCGCTCGCGATCTGGGGCGTCGGCAATATCTCGCATCTGATCCGGCACGGCAAGGTCGATCTCGCCGCCTTGTTCGCCCCCGACATGCTCGGCGACGATCTCGAGGCGTGGCTGGCGGAATCCGCCTTGATGAAGCGCACCTTCCGCAACTGCGCGCTGATCTCGGGGCTTATTCCGCGCCGCTTCACCGGCGAGGAGAAGAGCCGCCGCCAGGTGCTGTTCTCGACCGACCTCGTCTACGACGTGCTGCGCAAGCACCAGGCCGACCACGTGTTGTTGCGCGCGGCGCGGGCCGATGCCGCCGCCGGCCTGCTCGATCTCAAGCGATTGGGTGATATGCTCTCCCGTATTCAGGGCCGAATCACCCATCGGGAACTCGAGCATGTTTCGCCGCTAGCCGTCCCCGTGATGCTGGAAATCGGCCGCGAGTCGGTTTATGGCGAGGCGGCAGACGAGTTGCTGGCGGAAGCTGCCGAAGAACTCGTCAAAGAGGCGACGACGTAAGAAATGAATTCGTTGGACTCAGCCCTACCAACACCGTCATGCCCGGGCTTGACCCGGGCATCCATGCCTTTCCTTGCGTGGCCAAGACGTGGATGGCCGGGACAAGCCCGGCCATGACGGAAACGATGGTTGTCGATGTCGCTCCTCCAAGCACACTGGAGATCGCCGGCGTCTGCATGCTCGCCGATCTCTCCGGCGCGCTGTTCTGGCAGGAGCAGCGGCTGCTGGTGGTTTCCGATCTTCATCTGGAAAAGGGTTCCAGTTTTGCAATGCGCGGCGTGCTGTTGCCGCCCTATGACACTGTGGCGACGCTCGGTAGGCTCGCGGCTGTCATCGCGCGCCACGATCCGCGCATAGTGATTGCGCTCGGCGACAGTTTCCACGACCGCCGCGCGCATGAGCGGCTGTCGGGCAACGACCGTGATGCGCTCTCCGCGATGCAGTCGCAGCGCGACTGGATCTGGATTTCAGGCAATCACGATCCGGCGCTGCCGTCCGATCTCGGCGGCGTGGTCGCGAGCGAAGTCGCGATCGGGCCGATTGCGTTTCGCCACGAGCCGACTGGTGCTGCGGGTGAAATCGCCGGCCATCTGCACCCCAAGGCGCGCGTCGCTACCCGTGGCCGTTCGATGGAACGGCGTTGTTTTGCCAGTGACGGCGAGCGCGCGGTGATGCCCGCGTTCGGCGCCTATACCGGCGGCCTGAGCATCCGCGATGTCGCGTTCGCGAAAATCTTCGGTTCTCCTGGCTTCATGGCACATGTGCTCGGTGACAACCGGCTGTACGCCATCGCAGCATCGCGCTGTTATTGAAGCAGCGATTATGTGATCTCGCGTCTGCCCCGCAAGTGTTGGCGGCGAAGGATGTGCGGGGCTTCATCCTGAGTTCATCGTACGGACTTTCTGGCTGGGTGCTCGCCAAGGAAGCCTTCGTCGAGCAGACTTAGGCCTTCTCCCAAAGAGCACGGCTCAGATGCCGGGTGGTCCGAACAGCGCGCGAAACTTTGCCCGGGCGCCCGCGGCCTTTCGGACGTCGTGGAGCATCGCGATCCATTCGCCGAGCGCGATCCGCACCGGGTTGAAGGTCCGCTTGCCGCCGACCAGTCCGTAGCGCAGCGGCTCGTCCGCCGGCGCGCGGGCGAAGGTGCCGAACAGCCGATCGAACACAATCAGTATGCCGCCGTAATTCTTGTCGAGGCACGGTTCGTTCGATGCGTGATGCACACGATGGTGTGCCGGCGTGTTGAGAACGTACTCGAGCGGACCCAGCCGCGGTGCAAGCTCGGTATGGATGAAGAACTGATACATCAGGTTCACGCCGAGCATCGCCACGACGGCGAACGGATGAAATCCGATCCAGATCAGCGGCAGGAAGAACAGGAAGTTGCCCGAGATGTTGCCGGTCCAGCCGAGCCGGACCGCCGCCGTCAGGTTGAATCTGGTCGGCGAGTGATGGACGCGATGTGTGGCCCACATCCAGCGGATGCGGTGCGAGGCGCGATGCTGCCAGTAATAGAAAAACTCGCTGCCCAGGAAC
>DAIMKE010001330.1:0-2111 GCA_036721875.1 Bradyrhizobium sp.
TGACCCAAAGATAGGCGCGGCTCCGGAATAGGCAAACGGTTCGGCCTCGTTGGGCTGAAATGTCGTGCCTGGACTGCAAAACAGGCCATGCCCTTGGTTGCCGCTCACGCCCGCGTCGGGTAAACCCTCCGCACCTTCGGACGTGCTTTTGCCTCCGATTCTGCCCTCCGACATCAGTTTTTTGGGATTTCCATGCATCGCTACCGGTCACATACATGCGGCGCGCTCCGTGAGAGCGACATCGGGCAAACCGCCCGCCTTTCCGGCTGGTGCCATCGTATCCGCGACCATGGCGGCGTGCTGTTCATCGACCTGCGCGACCATTACGGCATCACCCAGGTCGTGGCGGACCCGGATTCGCCAGCGTTCAAGGACGCCGAAAAATTGCGCTCGGAATGGGTGGTGCGGATCGACGGCAAGGTCCGCCGCCGTCCCGATGGCACCGACAACCCGGAACTGCCGACCGGCATGGTCGAAGTCTATGTCAGCGAGATCGAGGTGCTCGGGCCTGCAGCCGAGCTGCCGCTGCCGGTGTTCGGCGAGCAGGAATATCCTGAAGACATAAGGCTCAAGTACCGCTTCCTCGACCTTCGTCGCGAGAAGCTGCACCAGAACATCATGACCCGCGGCGCCATCGTCGATTCCATGCGCAAGCGGATGAAGGAGCAGGGCTTCTTCGAATTCCAGACCCCGATCCTGACGGCCTCCTCGCCTGAGGGCGCACGCGACTTCCTGGTGCCGTCGCGGATTCATCCCGGCAAGTTCTACGCGCTGCCGCAGGCGCCGCAGCAGTACAAGCAATTGCTGATGATGTCGGGCTTCGACCGCTACTTCCAGATCGCGCCGTGCTTCCGCGACGAGGACCCGCGCGCCGACCGGCTGCCGGGCGAGTTCTATCAGCTCGATGTTGAAATGAGTTTTGTCGAGCAGGAGGACGTGTTCACGGCCATGGAGCCGGTCATCACGGGTGTGTTCGAGGAGTTTGCCAAGGACAAGCCGGTGACCAGGGGCTGGCGGCGGATTCCGTTTGCGGAAGCCTTGAAGAAATACGGCAGCGACAAGCCCGACCTGCGCAACCCGCTCGAGATGCAGGACGTCTCCGAGCATTTCCGCGGCTCCGGCTTCAAGGTGTTCGCGCGGATGTTGGAAGACCCGAAGAACCAGGTCTGGGCGATCCCCGGACCGGGCGGCGGATCGCGCGCATTCTGCGACCGCATGAACTCCTGGGCGCAAGGCGAAGGCCAGCCCGGCCTCGGCTACATCATGTGGCGCGAGGGCGGCGAGGGCGCCGGTCCGCTCGCCAACAACATCGGCGCGGAACGGACGGCGGCGATCCGCAGCCAACTCGGGCTGAAGGAAGGCGACGCCGCTTTCTTCGTTGCCGGAGACCCGGACAAGTTCTGGAAGTTCTCAGGGCTCGCGCGCACCAAGGTCGGCGAGGACCTGAACCAGGTCGATAAGGACCGGTTCGAACTCGCCTGGATCGTCGACTTCCCGATGTACGAGTATGACGAGACCGAGAAAAAGATCGACTTCTCGCACAACCCGTTCTCGATGCCGCAGGGCGGCCTCGAAGCGCTGCAGACAAAAGACCCGCTCACCATCAAGGCGTTCCAGTACGACATCGTTTGCAACGGTTACGAGATTGCATCCGGCGGCATCCGCAACCACAAGCCGGAAGCCATGGTGAAGGCGTTCGAGATCGCGGGCTATGGCGAGAATGACGTCGTCGAGCGGTTCGGCGGCATGTACCGCGCATTCCAGTACGGTGCCCCGCCGCACGGCGGCATGGCGGCCGGCGTCGACCGTATCGTCATGCTGCTCTGCGGTACGACGAACCTGCGCGAAATCTCGCTATTCCCGATGAACCAGCAGGCCGTGGACCTCTTGATGGGCGCGCCGTCGGAGGTCACGACCAAGCAGTTGCGCGAGCTTCACATCCGGCTCAATCTGCCGCAAAGCTAAAGATTAAGTTGGAAGGAAGACCGGCTACCGGTGCCAATCCGGGGCCGGGGAAGCCCGTGGGGGAGTGCATGTCGTCCTATTCCGAAGATCTCCGCTCCGCGGCGCTTGCGTATCACCGGCTGCCGCGCCCGGGGAAACTCGAGATC
>DAIMKE010001331.1:0-2103 GCA_036721875.1 Bradyrhizobium sp.
GTCTATGTGGTCGGCGTGCCCGAACCCCATATGGCGATCGGCACCAGCGCGATCGCGGTTGCTGCGAACGCCGCGATCAACCTGTCCAACCACGCGCGCGGCGGCACCGTGGTGTGGTCCGTTGCGCTGATGTTCGCCGCCTCGGGGATGGCCGGTGCGTTCGGCGGGTCGATCCTCGGCAAGATGGTGGACGGCCAAAGGCTGCTGGCGCTGTTCGCGCTGGTCATGATCGTGATCGCGCTGCTGATGCTGAAGACGCGCACGCGGGTCGGATTGCCCGACGTCAAGGCGTCGATGTCCAACATGCCGGCCATCATGGGCCTAGGCCTTGCGACCGGGACGATGTCGGGATTTTTCGGCATCGGCGGCGGATTCCTGATCGTGCCGGCGCTGATGCTGGCGACGGGGATGCCGATCATGAACGCGATCAGTTCCTCCCTGGTCGCCGTCACCGCGTTCGGCATGACCACGGCCGCCAGCTATGCCTGGTCCGGCCTCGTCTCATGGTCGTTGGCGGGGCTGTTCGTGGCGGGCGGTATCGCCGGCGGGCTGGCCGGCACGCGGGCCGCACGACACCTCGCCGCGCGCCGCGGCGCACTCAATATCGTGTTTGCCGTGGTCATTATTGCCGTGGCGCTCTATATGCTGGCGCGTAACATATCGCCGTCGTGGACGTAGACAGGGAATGCAGGCCTCAGCGAGTTCCAGATGAACAGATCGAACCATCCAGCCGCAGCCGAACCCGGACTCACGCGACGCAAAACGCTCGGCTTGCTTGGCGCGGGCGCCGTCCTGCTCGGCACCGCGTCGCGGCCGGCCTTGGCGCAAGGCGACGGGGTGCTGACCGAGGCTCTGGTGCTGCGCGACCCTGATGTGCCCTCGACCGGCAATCCCGAAGGCGACGTCAACATCGTCGAATGGTTCGACTACAACTGCCCATATTGCCGCAAGATCGCGCCCGAAATCCAGCAGGTGGTGCAGGACGACGGCAAGGTTCGCCTGGTGCTGAAGGAGTGGCCGATCCTGGGCGAGGTTTCGAAGCTCGCTGCGCGGATGGCCATGGCCGCCAAATATCAGGACAAATACCTCGCCGCGCATGAGGCGATGATCGGCGTCAGCTCGAAACTGACCGAGCCGAGGATCCGCGAATTGCTGGCGGGGGCCGGCATCGACATGGACCGCCTCAACCGCGACCTCACGACCAACGCCAAGGCGATCGACACCGTTCTCGCCCGCAACCATGATCAGGCGGTGGCGTTCGGCTTCAAGGGAACGCCGTCCTTCATCGTCGGCAAATTCCGCGTGCCCGGCATCCTGACCATGGCGCAATTCGAGATGGCAATCGCCGACGCGCGCAAGGCGCTGAAAGCGAACTAGCGGCCGGCACGACAACGCCGTCGTTCATGACGACGGCGTGCCTTGGCAGCGTCGATTTTCGCCGAAAGGTTACTTCGACGAAATCCTGACCCAATCCTCATGGGCGCGATTCTTCAACTTGTTCCAGTCGGCTTGCGCCACGTCCCAGTTGACGATGGTGCGATTGGCTTTCGCGACCTGGCCGTTCGCGACGCTCGACGTCTGCATCGAGTCATAGACATAAACGCCGCAGACCAGCAGCAGCGCTCCCAAAATCATTCCGATAAACGTCTGCATCGCAGATCCCTCCGTGTTGAAAGCACAACGCAGATGTTGCAGCGTGGTTCCATCGCCCATCCAACGCGACTTTGCGGGCGTTAATGGGGCGCTGCGGTGGAAGTAAATTGTCGCGATCAGGCGCCGCCGTTCAGCCACTGCAACATCTGCGCGTTCATCTCGCGCGGATAGCAATGGCTGAGATCGTCGAGCTCGCGATAGATGACGTTGGCGCCCGCTGCGGCCAGCATCTCGCTGGTCTGCCGCGCCACCTGGACCGGAAACATCCAGTCGAGGGTCCCGTGCACGATATGAATCGGCAGGCCGCGCAACCTTTCGGCGTCGGCCATTTCCGCCATCAGCGGATGAAAGGTCGCGGCGACAGGCGCAACATGCGTGAACGGCGAGGCGCTCTCGAGCCCCGTCACATAGCAGAAGGTGCCGCCGTCGCTCATGCCGGTCAGCAGCATC
>DAIMKE010001332.1:0-2102 GCA_036721875.1 Bradyrhizobium sp.
GTGGCTATGGGTCCCTGCGTTCGCAGGGACGACTCGGGGATGGTGATCGGGTTCACGCGGCCTCCGCGTTCTGTCCGAGCCATTGCCGCACCCGTGCATCCGGATCGGCGTTCTGGGTGACGTCGCTGACGACGGCGATCGAGTCCGCGCCGGCCGCAAAAATCTCGGCGGACTGTTCGAACTTGATGCCGCCGATCGCGACCAGCGGGATGTTGCCGATGCGCTTCTTCCACTCGGTGATCCTGGGAATGCCCTGCGGCGCGAAGCGCATCGATTTCAGCGTGGTCGGGAAGATCGGGCCGAGCGCGATGTAGTCGGGTTTTGCGGCAAGCGCGGTGGCCAGTTCCTCGTCGTCATGGGTGGAGATGCCGAGCGTCAGGCCCGCTTTGCGGATTTCCGAGAGATCCGCGTCGACGAGATCTTCCTGGCCGAGATGCAGGTGCTTTGCGCCGGCGACGATTGCGGCGCGCCAGTAGTCGTTGACCACGAGCCTGGCGTCGGTGCCCTTAACGACTTCGAGCGCGTCGGTCACGATCTGCAGCGCCTCGGACTCGTTGAGCTCCTTGGCCCGCAACTGGATGGTGCCGACGCCGAGCCGCGCCAGCCGCGCGACCCAGGCGACGGAATCGACGACAGGATAAAAGCGATCAGGATACGCGGAGCGATCAGGATACGGCATGCCAGAACGGGGTCCCGATGACAGGGGTTGAGGGGGAGGCGAAGTCGCGGGCTTCCATCAGCCCGGCCTCATAGGCGGTGCGCCCGGCTTCGACGCCGAGGCGGAACGCCTTGGCCATGGCGACCGGATCGGCGGCTTTGGCGATCGCGGTGTTGAGCAGCACTGCGTCGTAGCCGAGTTCGAGCGCGTGGGCGGCGTGCGACGGCGCGCCCAAACCCGCGTCGACCACCAGCGTGATGTCCGGCAGGCGCTCGCGCAGCAGCTTCAACGCATCGCGGTTGGTGATCCCCTTGGCGCTGCCGATCGGCGCGGCCCACGGCATCACCACCTTGCAACCGGCATCGACCAGCCGCATCGCGACCGAAAGGTCTTCGGTGCAATAGGGGAACACTTCAAAGCCGTCCTTGATCAGGATGTCAGCGGCCTCGACCAGGCCGATGACGTCAGGCTGCAGCGTATCGTTGTCGGCGATCACTTCCAGCTTGATCCAGGGTGTGCCGAACAATTCGCGCGCCAGCTTTGCCGTCGTCACCGCTTCACGCACGCTGCGGCAGCCGGCGGTGTTCGGCAACACGGTGACGCCGAGCTCGCGGATCAGCGACCAGAACGCATCGCCGGTCTTGCCGCCGGCGGCCTCGCGCCGCAGCGACACGGTCACGATGTTGGCCCCGGACGCGCGGATCGCGTCCTGCATGATCGCCGGCGAGGGATACAGCGCGCTGCCGATCAGCAGGCGGGAGGAAAAGGTCTTGCCGTAGAAGTTCAGCATCAGATCAATGTCCTATCCCAAAGCTCGTCATCGCACCTTCACTCGTCATCCCCGCGAAGGCGGGGATCCAGTACGCCGGGAAGCCTGAGTTCAAATCGAGAAGCCGCGGCGTACTGGGTCGCCCGGTCAAGCCGGGCGATGACAGGGGAGTGTGAGGCGTGCGCGTACCCATCCATCACCCTCCCTGCCGCGGCGTGATGATCTCGATTTCGTCGCCGCTCTTCAGCACCGTCGCGGCCCAGCGGCTTTTCGGCAGCACGTCGTAATTCACCGCGATCGCGAAATGCGAGCCTTCGTATTCGAGCTCGGACAGCAGCGCATCGACGCGCTCGGAGGCGATCTCCCGCGGCTCGCCGTTGACGATCACACGCATCGCATCACCTCATTGTCGATCGCGCCGCGCCGCACATAGGCCAGCGTCAGTTCCGCCAGCGCCGGCGCCAGCAGGAAGCCGTGGCGATAGAGCCCGTTCACGGCGATCCTGTTCCTGCCGATCGTGATCCGCGGCAGATTGTCCGGGAACGCCGGACGGAGCCCCGAGCCGAACTCGACGATGCGCGCCTCCGCGAAGGCCGGGTGCACGGCATAGGCCGCGCCCAGCAGCTCCAGCGCCGAGCGCACGCTGACGCCGGTGTCCTCGGCCTCGATCGAGGT
>DAIMKE010001333.1:0-2094 GCA_036721875.1 Bradyrhizobium sp.
GCCCGATACGTTCGTGCTCAACGCAAAGAAGGACGAAGTCAACGCGGCGCTGGAAAAGGCCTTCATGCCGAAGGACAAGATGTCGGTCCAGTTCGCGCCGCTGGTGATCAACACGGGTGGCAAGTTGGTCGTGGTCGACACCGGCAACGGCGCTGCTGCGTTTGCTTCCAGCAAGGGCAATGTCGGCCAGTTCGCCGCGAACATGGTGGCCGCGGGCTTCGATCCGAAGGCGGTCGACATGGTGGTGATCTCGCACTTCCACGGCGATCACATCAACGGGCTTCTGACCGCCGAGAACACCCTCGCATTCCCCAACGCCGAGGTGCTCGTCCCCGCGGCGGAATGGAAGTACTTCATGGACGACGGCGAGATGAGCCGGGCGCCCGAGGGCCGGATGCAGACCGTGTTCAAGAACGCCCGTCGCGTCTTCGAGGCCGGGCTGAAGAAGAAAGCGACGCCCTATGAATGGGGCAAGGAAGTAGCTCCCGGATTGCTGGCGGTGGAGACCATCGGCCACACGCCTGGCCACACCTCCTATGTTCTCTCGTCGGGTTCCGACAAGGTCTTCATCCAGTCCGACGTCACCAACCACCCGGCGCTGTTCGTCACCAACCCCCGCTGGCACCTGATGTTCGACCAGGATCCGGCGCTGGCGGAAAAGACCCGCCGCCGGGTCTACGACATGCTGGTCGCCGACAAGATGCGCGTCCAGGGCTTCCATTATCCGTTCCCGGCCAACGGCTTCGTCGAGAAGGACGGCAATGGCTACCGGCTGATCCCGGCGCACTGGAATCCGGTGATCTGACACGAGGAGTCATTCCGGGGCGATGCGTAAGCATCGAACTATGGTGCGCAATTGCGCACCTGAGAATCTCGAAATTCCGGGTTCGCTCGCTTCGCTCCCGCCCCGGAATGACGGCACTATCTCTTGACGTCAGCCGGGCGCGGCCTTATAGCCGCGCCCATGACATTCGCCTCGACCATGTTCATCGCTCGCCGCCGCCGCATCATCGCGGTATGGGCGGACGTCTGCGTTTAGGATTGTCGCCCCTGCCGCCGGATCGGGTCCCGCGGCTTCTCCCTTTTCCAGAAAACGCGGTCTGAACTGGCGGCTCCTACGTCAAGCAGGAGTTTGAGATGTATACGCCACCACCGTTCAAGTCCGACCGCGCCGCGAGCCTTGCGTTCGCGGAAACGCGCGGCTTTGCGCTGGCCTGCGCGTGGGACGGTAAAAAGCCGGTCGCCTCGCCGCTGCCGTTCTATCTGACCTCGGCCAATGACGGCACGCTGCGGGCGGCGTTTCATGTCGCGCGTCACAATCCGCTGGTAAAGCTCGCGAACGGGACCACGTCCTGGCTGCTGGCCGTCAACGGTGCGGATGCCTATGTTTCGCCGGACTGGTACGTCTCGCCCGATCAGGTGCCGACCTGGCTCTATCAGGTGGTGCACCTGACTGGCCCGGTGCGGGCGATGTCCGGGGATGAACTCGCCGAGCAGATCGAGACGCTCAGCGCCAAGTTCGAGGAGCGGCTGCTGCCGAAAAAGCCGTGGCTGTCGTCGAAGATGACGGCCGGGCGGCTGGAAGCGTTGAAGAAAGCGATCGTGGGTCTTGAGATGACGGTTGAAGAGGTGGAGGGCAGCTTCAAGCTGAGCCAGCACAAATCCGAGACCGACTATGCCGCGATTGCGGGTTCGCTTGCCGTGCAAGCGGACGCCGGCGCGCAGCATATTGCGCATTTGATGAAAGAGGCGCGGCCGCAAGCCTTCGCCAACGAAACCAACCAGCTCGAAGGGAGCGTGCCATGACCCTCACCGATAGCCATCAGCCCAAAACCGTGGGCGGCTCGACCAAGCCTGCCGTGTTCGTCGACGGCGCCTCCGGAACGACGGGCCTTGGCATTCAGGAGCGCCTCCGGCTTCAGAACGACGTCGTCGTGAAAAGCATTGCCGACGACAAGCGCAAGGATCCCGCCGCCAAGCGGGCGCTCCTGAGCGAGGTCGACCTCGTCATTCTCTGCCTGCCGGACGATGCCGCGAAGGAAACCGTTGCGCTGATCGACAGCATGGGCGCTTCGGGGCCGAAGGTGCTCGACG
>DAIMKE010001334.1:0-2094 GCA_036721875.1 Bradyrhizobium sp.
GACTTAAGGAGCTAAAGAATTACGTTAACCGGGCGTTAATTCACACGCCAGTTCGGGCTTGCTCCCGCGGGAACCCGCGTCCCGTCACCTGAAGAAGATGACCGTGACCAACGCGAAGACGGGCAGCAGCAGCACGGAGGTCCAGGCCATGTACCCGAAGAAACCCGGCATTGCGACGCCACCCGCTCGCGCGATCGCGTAGACCATGAAGTTGGGCGCGTTGCCGATATACGAGTTGGCGCCCATGAACACCGCACCTGCGGAGATCGCGGCAAGGGTCATGGCGCCATTCGTCATCAGATGCTTGGCATCGCCTCCGGCAAGCTCGAAGAAGACCAGATAGGTCGGCGCATTGTCGAGGAAGGACGAGAGCAGGCCGGCCAGCCAGAAATAGGCGGCATTGTTCGGCGTGCCATCGGCATTGGTGACCATGTTCACGACCGAGGCAAACGCGCCGGATCGGCCGGCGTTGAGAATCGCAAGCACGGGAATGATGGTGATGAAGATGGCGGCGAACAGCTTTGCCACTTCGATCATGGGGCCCCAGGAGAAGCCGTTCGCGTCGTGGTCCTCCTTCGACGTGACGGCAAGAGATGTGAACACGACGCCGATCATCACGGCATCACGCAGAAGATTCTGCAGCTGGAGGTGCGTGCCGAGGATCTCAAATCCGCCAAGGTCGAGCTTGGCGCTCAAGAGGATCGCGGCGATGATGACTCCCATCAGAACGAAATTGAGGCCGCCGCTGATCCGCAAGGGATTGTCCGGAGTTGGGTCGGGCCTGACGCGGCCCTCTTTGCGATAAAAATAGGTATCGATGCAAAAGAACAGGGCGAGCAGAATCCACGCTGCGAACGTGGTCTGGGCGAACAGGTGCGTGGTCGTCCAGAAGAAATCCACGCCGCGCAGGAAGCCCAGAAACAGCGGCGGATCTCCCAAGGGGGAGAGCGAACCGCCGATGTTGGACACCAGAAAGATGAAGAAGATGACGACGTGCGCGTTGTGTCGCCGGTCGTCATTTGCACGGATCACCGGCCGGATCATGACCATCGACGCACCGGTCGTGCCGATGATGCTGGCGATCAGGGTGCCCAGCGCGAGCAGTAGCGTATTCAAAACCGGGGAGCCGTGAAGATTGCCGCGCACCACGATTCCGCCGGCCACGGTGAACAGCGCAAGGAGCAGCAGAATGAACGGGATGTATTCGAGCAGCGCTGTATGCACGAGCGTTTGGATGGTCGGAAGCGGGCCATACCAGATCGCGAGCGGCAGCACGATCAGGGCCGCCCACGTCGCGGCAATCTTGCCCTGGTGGTGCTCCCAGAAGTGAGGCGCTGCGAGCGGAAATATCGCGATCGACAGCAGCATGCCGGCGAAGGGGAGCGCCCATTGCGGGCGAATGCTGGCCCCGTCGATCGATGCGGCGAGCGCCTGCGAGGGTGATGCAACAAGGATCAGGAGCGCGATAGGGAGCAGGCGAGCAATGAGGCGGGATCCACGCCTACAGGCACCACCCGCGGCGAACCCGGCGATTCCGGGACGGAGCTCCGGCGCGAGGCCGACGCAGGCAACGACGAGGATGGCGGCGATCACGCTAAGCAAGGCTCCCCCAGAAATTTATGCTTGTTCGGTTATCGCGCTTTGAACTTCGTCGCGGCCGAAGTCGCGACGAATTACCATGCTGCATGGCCCCGGACGAGGCCGCAACGGCGCCTCAGCGTTGCAGGCGCGCGAGCAGGCTGGAGGTGTCCCAGCGCTTGCCGCCCATCTTCTCGACTTCGGCGTAGAACTGGTCGACCAGCGCGGTGACGGGCAGGCTGGCGCCGTTGCGGCGGGCCTCGGCCAGCGAGATCGAGAGGTCCTTGCGCATCCATTCGACCGCGAAGCCGAAATCGTACTTGTCCTCGTTCATGGTCTTGTAGCGATTTTCCATCTGCCAGGATTGCGCGGCCCCTTTTGAGATGGTCTCGATCACCGCGGCGACGTCGAGGCCGCTCTTTTTGGCGAAATGGATACCCTCTGAGAGACCCTGCACCAGACCGGCGATGCAGATCTGGTTGACCATCTTCGTCAGCTGGCCGGAGCCAGCGGGCC
>DAIMKE010001335.1:0-2092 GCA_036721875.1 Bradyrhizobium sp.
GACCTGCGACCAGTCGAGCCCGGGATGCTTCGCCATCAGCGCCTTGATCGGAACTGCGGCGAGATCGTCGGCGCGTACCTTGGCTAGCGAGCCGCCGAAGCGGCCGATCGGGGTCCGGACGGCATCGCAAATGAACACATCACGCATTGAATCTCTCCCTGAATGCCGCGCCTTAGGCGTTGTTCCGCTGGAATGGACGGTGAGTTTTAAGAGCGTGCCCGCTGCAGGTCAATTGAGGCATCGTTCCGGGATCGTGCTTTCGCGGGAGGTCCGTAATGCCCTCGACGCTGACGTGATGGACGACAGGGCGTGGAAAACTGTGACAATGGGGGTAAGTGAATAGGACCGGGCAGCGAAATTCTGTAGTTTGCCGCCCGCAATGACGATCCAGCAATCCATTTCCGCCCCCGCGCTTCCCGAAGCCGCACCGGCCGCCGACGCAAATTTGCGCGTCACGCCGATGATGGAACAGTATCTCGAGATCAAGGCCGCCCATCCCGGGCTGCTGCTGTTCTACCGGATGGGTGATTTCTACGAGCTGTTCTTCGAGGATGCCGAGATCGCCTCCAAAACGCTCGGCATCGTGCTCACCAAGCGCGGCAAGCACCAGGGCATGGATATCCCGATGTGCGGCGTGCCGGTGGAGCGCTCCGAGGACTATCTGCATCGCCTGATCAACGCCGGCCACCGGGTCGCGGTGTGCGAGCAGACCGAGAATCCGGCTGCCGCCCGCGCCCGCGGCAACAAGAGCGTGGTGGCCCGCGGCGTGGTGCGGCTGGTGACGCCGGGCACGCTGACCGAAGACACGCTGCTGGACGCCCGCACCAACAATTATCTGCTGGCCATCACGCGCGCCCGTGGATCGAGCGGCGGCGACCGCGTCGGCCTCGCCTGGATCGATATTTCGACGTCCGAGTTCATGGTGACGGAATGCTCGACCGCGGAACTGGCGGCGACGCTGGCGCGCATCAATCCCAACGAAGTGATCGTCACCGACGCGCTGTATGGCGATGCTGATTTGGGCCCGCTGCTGCGCGAATTGCCGTCGGTGACACCTCTGACCCGCGACGTCTTCGACGGCGCCACCGCCGAGCGGCGCCTTTGTGACTATTTCGCAGTCGCGACCATGGACGGCCTCGCCGCGATGTCGCGGCTGGAGGCGACCGCGGCGGCCGCCGCCGTCACCTATATCGACCGCACGCAGGTCGGCAAACGTCCGCCGCTGTCGCCGCCGGCGCGCGAGGCCGCCGGAACGACGATGGCGATCGACCCCGCCACCCGCGCCAATCTCGAACTGACGCGGACGCTGGCGGGCGAACGTCGCGGATCGCTGCTCGATGCGATCGACTGCACCGTCACCGCCGCCGGCTCGCGGCTGCTCGCGCAGCGTCTCGCCGCGCCGCTCACCGACAGCGCCGCGATCGGGCGGCGGCTGGATGCGATCGCGACGTTCGTTGCCGATAGCGCGGCGCGCGACGATATCCGCACCACGCTCAAAGCAGCACCCGACATGTCGCGCGCGCTGGCGCGGCTGTCGGTCGGGCGCGGCGGCCCACCGCGATCTGGCGGGCTTGCGCGATGGTATTCTTGCCGCCGATTCCGCGCTGGCGCGACTGGCGCAGATCGAAGCGCCACCGCCGGAGATCGTGGCCGTGATGGAGGCGCTGCGCCGGCCCTCGCGCGACCTCGCGCGCGAATTCGAACGGGCGCTGGCCGAACAACTGCCGCTGATCAAGCGCGACGGTGGCTTCATCCGCGAGGGTTATGAGCCCGCGCTCGACGAAAGTCGAAATCTGCGCGACGCCTCCCGCCTCGTCGTCGCCGCGATGCAGGCGCGCTACGCCGAGGATACCGGCATCAAGGCGCTCAAGATCCGGCACAACAACGTGCTCGGCTATTTCGTCGAGGTCACCGCGCAGCACGGCGACAGGCTGATGGCGCCACCGCTGAATGCGACCTTTATCCATCGCCAGACCTTAGCCGGCCAGGTTCGCTTCACGACGTCCGAACTCGGCGAGATCGAGGCCAAGATCGCCAACGCCGGTGATCGCGCGCTCGGATTGGAACTGGAAATCTTCGAGCGGCTCTGCGC
>DAIMKE010001336.1:0-2091 GCA_036721875.1 Bradyrhizobium sp.
TGCACCGGCTTCAGCCCGTCGCGGGCGTCCGGCAAGGCACGGTGCATGATGGTCGAGAGCGCGTAGGCGAGATAGCGCTCTTCGAGCGCATCGCGCAGCATGACCTCGTGGATTTCCGCCGGCTCTTCCGGCGGCAGCTGTCGTTTTCCCATGGGGAGGCGTTAAACTTTTCAGGTGAATCGAGCAAGACGCGAATCGCGGCATCCGTCGCCCCTGCGAACTCAGGGGCCCATAACCACAGGTGTTTGCGGCGAAAAGTGGCTTGGGCCACAGGCCCATGGATGGGTCGCGGAGTATGGGTCTCCGCGTTCGCGGGGACGACGGATTAAAAAGAACCGTCAAGCCGAGGAGCTGATTCGCGCCCGATACCTCGTTACCGCGTTGATGAACCCGTCCCGCGCGTCGGAATGGCCTTGCCCGCGCGGCTCCAGGACGTGGCGGAGCAGAAACAGGCCGGTGAGGCGGAAACCGTCCTGCAAATCCTGGTCCGACCAACCGTTCTGGCCGCCCTCGCCTTCGCGCAGGAAGGGCGGCAGCCGCAGCAGCCGGTCGCGGTAGGGCTCGCCGGCCGCCCGAGACACCGCGCCGCCGGATTTCGGCGAGACATAGATCAGGTCTGCGGTGGCGCCGGTGGCGGCGCAGTTTTCCAGATCGAGGCCAAAACCCAACTCGGCGAGCATCGAGAGCTCGAACCGGATGAGGTGCGCAGCCGCGCCGCCGGCGTCGTCGAAATCATCCAGCGTGCGGTCCAGCATCTCGTAGATGTCTTCATGCGGATCGCGCTCCGGCAACAGCCGCGCCAGCGAGGCCAGATGCGTCACGCCATACACCGCGTGCGAGGATGCCAGCAACGTCGCTGCGCGCAGCCGCGTGCCTTCGACCTGATAATAGCCGAGGTGCTCGTCGAGCCGGGCCCGCCACACCGCGGTGACGCTGTTGCCGGGCTGCAGCAGCGGCCGCATCCGCGACGAGGAGCCGCTCCGCACCAGCCCGAGATGCCGGCCATGGCTGCGCGTCAGCAGCTCGACGATGGCGGAAGATTCGCCATGCCGCCGCACCCCGAGCACGATGCCTTCGTCGGACCATTCCATGGTGGGAGTTTACAGGAGATTGCGGAGGGACGCAGCTTCAACAGTTGCGTTCCCCGGACGCGATGCAGCACGAAGTGCTGCTTCGCTGAGCCGGGGTCCACGCTCTTGTTCGGCGGCCCGATGGGTCCCGGCGCAGCAGCGCACCGCCCCGCGCCGCATCCGGGACAGGAGAGTCCTCACGCGTCGAACCAGTCCTGAGCGTCGCCGGTGAAGGAAAGATAAAGCCCCATCGCCGTCAGCGCGCAGGAGATGATCGCGATGCCGTTGTCGAACTGTAAGCCGCCTGCGGCAATCGAAGGCACCAGCGAAACCAACGACAATACCAGGGCAGCAACCAGCACCCAGCGCGGCCAGTTCTTGCGGCGCTGCGCGGCGAGCCAGACGAAATAGACCAACAGCAGGATCAGGCCGCCCGAGATCACGGTCGCCACGTTGATCGCCTGCTCGGTGATGTCGCCTTTCGGCGTCCGGTCCTGAAACGCCACCGACACCGCATCCAGCGTCAGCGACATGTAGAGCAGCGCCTCAAACCGCTGCACGTTCCGGGGCAAGTTCATCGGGCTGTCTTCTTTATTGACGCTTGTTGACTGGTCATTCCTTGGGGAATTCCAGCCCCATTTCCCGGTAACGGTCCGGATCATCGCCCCAGTTTTCGCGCACCTTGACGAACAGGAACAGGTGCACCGGCATGCCCACGATCTCGGCGATCTCCTTGCGCGATTCGGCGCCGATCGACTTGATTGTGGCGCCGCCCTTGCCGAGCACGATCTTGCGCTGGCTCTCGCGCTCGACAAAGATGGTCTGCTCGATACGAACCGACTTGTCCTTGCGTTCGGTCCAGCTATCGGTCTCGACGGTGGATTGATACGGCAGTTCCTGGTGCAGCTGGCGATAGATCTTTTCCCGCGTGATTTCCGCCGCCAGATGCCGCATCGGCGCATCCGACATCTGGTCTTCCGGATAGTGGAACGGCCCCGCCGGCACCATCTTGGCAAGGAAC
>DAIMKE010001337.1:0-2090 GCA_036721875.1 Bradyrhizobium sp.
GCCTTGGCCGGTCGAACCTCTATCAGGGTTGTGCTCATGAGCGGATCAAAGCAAGTCAGCGGGCCGGCTTCAAGGTCCATCCTTAATTATCGGTTAACCTGTGGATTTTGTGCATCAGTTTTTTGCCAGGTTGTACCGAAAGAGGACAGTGGGCCGCTTTAATCATCATTTCAAGGATGTGCTGGCGGCGAAATTGTTGACGAAACCATCCACGGAAGCGTCGCCGCAAAACCTGTTCACGAAAAAATGCGCAGGATCTGATTCGCCGACGGTATTGTGTCGGCTGCTCCGCCCGCCTTCGCCTGTATCAGGCCAGTCCATGCATCCGCCAAGTGTGTTTTTTGCAGCGACCATCCTTGCCGTGTTGCTCGGTGTAAATGGCGCTGCAGCTCAGCCCGCCTTCGGTGCGCAAGGCGCCGAGGGGGCGCCTGATCGCCTGCAGCAATGGCTGGTGCCCTCGCCCGACCCCGCGACCGCGGCGCGCGCGGTGCTGTTCCGGCCGTCCGGCGACGGACCGTTTCCGCTTGCGGTGATCGCCCACGCCTCCACCCAGAACGTCCTGCGTCGCGCGCAAATGCCGCAACCGGAATACCGCGCGCTTGCGGCTTGGCTGGTGGCCCGCGGCTTTGCGGTACTGGTTCCCGAACGTCCCGGTCATGGTGCCACCGGTGGAAAGTATCTCGAGGACCAGGGCGGTTGCGACGAGGCGGATTATGCGAGGTCCGGGCGCGCCACGGCGGACGAGATTTCCGCCGCAGTCGGGTTCGTGCGCAAGCAATCCTTCATCCGGCCTGAGGGCATGGTTGTCGTCGGCCATTCGGCCGGTGCGTGGGGGGCGCTGGCACTGGCAGGCGAGGATCCGAAGGATGTTGCCGCCATCATCGCGTTCGCGCCGGGCCGCGGCGGGCACGCCAACGATCTGCCCAATCGAATCTGCGCAGCCCATACGCTGGTCGCTGCTGCCGGCGAATTCGGCAGGAACGCGCGCGTGAAGGTGACGTGGCTGGTTGCGGACAATGACAGCTATTTTTCGCCGGCCTTCTCGCGCCAACTGGCCGATGCGTTTCGCAGCACAGGCGGCAAGGCGGATTTTCGCGTGCTGCCGGCCCACGGCAACGAGGGTCACTGGTTGGTCGAAACCGAAGGTGGTGTAAGACTCGCCGGACCGGAACTCGACGGCGCCTTGAAGCCGCGATCGGCGCGCCCGGCGAACAAGCGATGACGCTGTACTTCCTGATCAAGTATCTGCACGTGATCGGCGCCATCGTCATTCTCGGCACCGGGACCGGCATCGCGTTTTTCATGCTGATGGCGCATCGCAGCCGTGACGTTGCCTTCATTGCGCGCACGGCAGAGACGGTCGTGATTGCCGACATGCTGTTCACGCTGACGGCGGTGCTGCTGCAGCCTGTGACCGGCGCCGTCCTGATGATGCTGTCATCGACGGCGATCGGCGAGCGCTGGCTGCTGACTTCGCTTGGGCTCTATGCGGTGGCCGGACTGTTCTGGGTGCCGGTGATCTTCATGCAGATCGAAATGCGCGACCTCGCACGCAAGGCGGTGACACAAAACCAGGAGTTGCCAGCGCGATACTTTGCACTTTTCCACCGTTGGTTTCTGTTTGGGATTCCCGGTTTTGGCGCAGTCATGGCTATTCTGTGGTTGATGATCGCCAAACCGCTTTAGGCAGGCATGAACGCCGACACGCGAAAAATTCTGGTGCTCGGCGCGTCCGGCCTGATCGGCGGCTTCGTCGCCCGCGATTTGCGCGGCCGCGGATTTCAAGTGGTAGGCGTCGCGCGCAAACTGCAGGCGTCGCATACCAGCGGATTCGACCTCGAACTCTCCGTCATGTCGATGGACGCGACGACGCTGGCGCGGCTGCTGCGCGAACATCGCATCGATGTCGTCGTCAATTGCCTCGGCGTGCTGCAGGACGGCCCGGGCAGCGACACGACGGCCGTGCATCGCGATTTCGTCGCACGGCTGTTGCAGGCTCTGCGCGAGAGCAAACGGACGATCCGACTGGTGCATATCTCGATTCCCGGTACGACCGAGACCGACCGAACCGCCTTCAGCACCACCAAGCG
>DAIMKE010001338.1:0-2089 GCA_036721875.1 Bradyrhizobium sp.
CTCTTGGACCGACCAGGCGCGGTCCGCCTCCGACGCGGCAGACGCGATGAACGCGCTCGCGTCAAGCGGCCGTTCCATTCGCGGGCGGCGAACAGCGAACCGCTCAAGGAAGCGGAAGGCTGCGATCCGACACATTGCGACGAGCTTTCAACTCGCCTTTCTGGCCACACGTCCTATCTACGACTTCCGTTGGCCAGGAAGGTCTGGACTTCCACGTCTGGTGCGATCGCATCGTCCATTGGGATCTACCTACCGATCCCGTGGACTTCGAGCAGCGGGAGGGCCGTGTCGCTCGTTACGCGACTCTAAGCGTCCGACGATCCCTATCGCTCAAATTCGGTGATCAGGCCCTCTTGGGCTCCAGGAAGGACAGCCCGTACATTCGCATGATCGCGGCGGCTAGGGGCCAAACGAATACAGCGACCGGCTTGGAGACCTGGTGGCTTCCTGAACAGAACAAACCGATCAGCGTGACATTCGATTGGAAGTTCAGCGTGAGGACGATGAAGATGAAAATCATGCTTCGCGACTTGCTCTTCTACCGGCTTGGCTTGGGACAACCCGAACCAGAGCAGTTCGTGGAAATGCTGAAGAAGATCGATGCTAGTCCGGAGCAAGCGCGCGCGCTTGCCATCGATCTTTCCGCCATCGCGCCGATTCTGAGACGAGAACGAGAAGCCTTTCAGGTCAAGTCGATCACGCTGAATGACGGTACACTGATCTCCCAGGTGTCCAAGATATCTCTCGCATCAGACGCCGTCGGCCCGGAAGCCACGCCGCCATAGGCCAGGACTGTTGTCAGCAGATGCTGCTGTGTCAAGGATCGAGACACCGTCGATATCCGCGGACAACGGATCCTCCTTTGGGCATCGACGCCCCCGGAATTGACCAACTCTGCCACAGCGAGGATAACGATCTCTATCGCTCCGGTCAGCCGGCAGCTGCCGCTCTGGCCGGACTCATCTATGCCATCGCGCGGCTGGTGGCCCGCACGGCTGGTAGCCAGCACCGACGGTCACGACCTAAACGTTGGGCAGCCAAGGGCCATACGTCGGCCACTGGCTTGTTGCCAGTGACCGTACTTTGGACGAGGCCTCCTTCAGCGCGACAAGGGTCGCGATCTGTTCGACTTCGATCGCGCGCTCGCCGTGTTCGAGGACTGAACAGGACTCGGATTTCGACGGATCGCGCCAAATGCTGACCGAACAGACGCTCAAGGCCACCTTTGTCGGGTGATGAAGGAGTTGATCGGCCGCATACCCGGCGACGAATGGGGAATGCGGGAGCGGTTCGGACTCTAAGCATCTGCGTCGATGCGAACACTTCGGCCGTCCGCGAACGCCTCTTTCCCCTTTTCGGTCCAGAGCGCCAACGCCTTTTCGCGCTCATCGCTTCGGAGCTTGTCGGCCATCCAAAGTAACGCGCCGTAGATGATCGCGCGGTCGTCGCCGGTCAGGTCCACGACGGCCGCCTTGACAACGAGACCGCCTAGTTCAATGAGGTGTCGAGTGCGCTTCCGGCGTTCGACCTGCCACGCGCGCATGTCATGTCGCGCCCTTGCGGCTTGATGCCGGTTGCGCGCCGCCCGGGTGCACTGGAGGGCTGTTGACGTTGCGGTCATTTGCTTGCGCATTTCGCCGCGCCCGGCTCTGAAAGAACGCGGCCCCGCGCCTAGCCCATGCCTCCCTCTTTCCGGCCTCTTTCGTCTCGGACAGCACGATCAGCGCACCGGCTAGTTCTTCAGCCGTCAATGTGTCAGCTCCGGTGGCGATGACCAATTCGCCGAGCTGGCGTATTTTGCGGGTTTTCAGCCCGCGCGCCTTATCTTCGAGCGCCTTCAGGTCTGCATCAAAGTCCCTTGGCGTGCGCATCGTTGTCTCCATGAGTGATGATGGAGAGATGATAGCCGGGCACACAGCCCGATGCTGTAAGCTCATCAAGACGGGCTGAGACGGTGCGATCCCTCCCGAGATTTTTCGAGGGAGGGCGCGCTTATACGTCGTTCCGACGTGCGCTTTGTCGTGCCACTGATCTGGTCGCGATGGCGATCTATCATCTTCACGTCAAGGTCATTGGCCGCAAGGCCGGG
>DAIMKE010001339.1:0-2087 GCA_036721875.1 Bradyrhizobium sp.
TACAAAATCTCTCCAGCCCGTTGCATCAAGGTCGGGCAGAAAGCCGGGTCGCTTGGCAAGGATGGTTATCGGCGCGTAAAGATCGACGGAGCGCACTATGCGGTGCATCGCGTGATCTGGTGTCTCGTCACCGGGCGCTGGCCGCAGGAAGAAATTGACCATCGGAACACGCGCAAGTCAGACAATCGGTGGAGAAATCTCCGGCCAGCAACGCGGAAAGAGAACATGCACAACATGCGTGGCCGTAGCCCGTGGGGTAAGGGTGTCAGCCCTGACCGCGACCGCTTCAAAGCGCAAATCCGCATCAACGGCACGCTGCTCTATCTCGGCTCATTCAAAACCCGAGCACTCGCTGCCGAAGCCTACGCGAGTGCTGCCCGCAGACATCACGGTGCATATGCGCGTGTGGCCTGATCGGGTCAGTGCCGCCCTCGCGCCGCGCCTGCCGTCCGTGCGACGGGACGGAAGCGGCGGCGCTGAGGTGGCCTGATGCGGAAGGCGCATGGACGGGGCTGGCAGCGAGGGCACGGGGCATCGTGGATCGTCGGGCGATGGGCGCGGGAGCGAGAGGGTGATAGAGGTTGCGTCGATCGGCAGCGCACAACCTTGGGTCCTCCTGAGGGGGGTGGGGTAGGTGCGGGGTAAGCCGACCCCGACGTATCTGCATATTACCCCGGGTGAAATTCGAGAGTGGCAATGGCGAGGAGACCGGAAATGGCGAAGGGCGCGAAGGCTGGCGGCGGCGAGATCGTGACAGCGGTGGCGCTGGCGGCGCACCTGACCGTGGCGAGATCGTACTTGGACACGTTGGAGGGCTTGGGCGTCATCCGCCGGGAAGCGACCGGCGGCTACAATCTGACCGAGGCCCGCACCTCCTACATTCGATTTTTGCGGCGCGAGCGGACCACGACGCAGAAGGGCGCGGCGGAGGCGGCGTTTCTGGCAGCGAAGACGGAAGCGTTGCAGATCAGGAACGCGGCGCGGCTTGGCACGCTATTCCCCCGGGCGGTCGCGGATGCCGTGATCGACGAGTTCATCGCCGCTGCGACCATTGAGATGCAGAACCTGCCTACGCGCATTCGCAGGTAACGATATCCTGCTGCGGCGGCGGCTTGAGCGCGGGATATTCGAGGTCCGGAGCGCCATCTCTGAGCGGCTGGCAGAGAAGGCGCGGAACGCACTGCCGGAAGCAGCCGCCGAAGGTGCAAAGGAAACCGTTGATGACGATGCTTGATCAACAGGCCGGACCATCGTTCGAGCAGATGGTTCACGATGGCGACGACTTCCGGGAGCGGATCAGCCGCGAGATCGAGCGGGCGATTGGCCGTGTTGACGAGACATCACCCCGGGCCGCGAGTTCAAGGGCTGCATTGCACCGGATGGCGGCGACGCTGCCCGAGGTCAGTATCTTTCACATGATGCGGCTCTCGGTGCTCGACCAAGCGATGAACGGCGCGATCATGTCGACAATCCGCGCCACGCTCGACATGCTCGGTGACCCGCCGTTGCTCGACATCGCAGATGCCGGGACAATGCTGGCGATCTTCGATGGACTTATTGCGGATTTGCATCGCGCGCGTCTAAACTGATCGACACGGGGCGCGCAGGAGCAACCGACGCCCCACCTGCTAATCGATTTTTACCCGCTCGCGTGCGGCCAACCGCGAAGCAAATCGCGAGGCTATGCGCCATGGTTGACGATATTTTCCGAGGTCGAGCGACTATCGACGACCGTATGACGCCTGCCCTTCGCACCATCCGCGAGGAATGGGCACGCTTCAACCGGGGTATGCAACTCGGCTCCGCCCGGCGCGAAGTGGACGGACTTCGCGGCAGTCTGCGCGCCATCGGCAACGAGATCAGGGGCGCGACGCTTCCGGCTCTATCCCGGTTCGGGATGGCTGGCGGCGGTGTGACGCTGGCGGTTGTCGGCATCGCTGGCGCGGTGAAGAACTACAGCGAGAAGATACAGGACCTCGGCATCGCCTCGCGTGAGTTGGGCCTGAGTGTCCGCAACATTCGAGCATTCGAGCTTGCGGCTGGCAACGTCAGGATCGCGCCCGCCGCCGCAAGCGAAAGGCTGGCGA
>DAIMKE010001340.1:0-2083 GCA_036721875.1 Bradyrhizobium sp.
GCCTCGCGCCGGCGGACGCCGAACGGATCGAGCCGGCCTCGGGCGATCCGCTCACTGCCGACCTGTCCGGTGTAATTGCGATCCTCTGTGCCGGCGCCGGCGACATCGGCGTTGCCATGTCGGCGCGCGCGAAGGCGGTGGGCCTGCCCGTCAACGTGATGGACGATCTCGCGCATTCCACGTTCATTTTTCCTGCGATCGTCGATCGCGGCGATGTCGTCGTGGCGGTCGGAACCGGCGGCACGTCGCCGGTGGTCGCACGGCGCATCCGTGAGCGCATCGAAGCCGTGCTGCCGGCGCGCATCGGCGATCTCGCCGGCTTCATCGGAAGTTTCCGCAAGGCGATGCATGCGCGCATTCCGGAGTTTTCGTTGCGCCGTCGCTTCTGGGAACGCGTGATCGATGGCCCGATCGGCGCGCTGGTTCTTGCCGGACGCAAGGACGAGGCTGAAACCGCGCTGAAGGAAATTGCCGATCCGAGCGCATTCGCGGGCGCGCTCGCAGACGGCAAGGCCGAGGGCAGGGTGACGCTGGTCGGCGCCGGGCCGGGCGATCCGGATCTGCTAACTGTCAAGGCGCTGCGCGCGCTGCAGGATGCCGATGTTGTTTTCTACGACGAACTGGTGTCGCCGGAAATTCTCGATCGTATCCGCCGCGATGCCTCCCGCATTCCGGTCGGCCGCCGTGTCGGCAAGCCTGGCATCGGCCAGGATGCGATCCACAAATTGCTGATTGATGCTGCAAAATCGGGACAGCGCGCCGTGCGGCTGAAAGGCGGCGATCCCTTTATCTTCGGCCGCGGCGGCGAGGAGATCGAAGCGCTGCGCACCGCAGGCGTCGCCTATTCGGTGGTGCCGGGCATTACCGCGGGCCTCGGCGCCGCCGCGCAATTCGAGGCGCCGCTGACTTATCGCCACGAGGCGCTGCGCATCACCTTCCTGACTGCGCACAAGGCAAAGGACGCCGAGGCGGTCGACTGGTCGGTACTGACCGACAAGAAGATGACCATCGTAGTCTACATGGGCATGACCGCGGCGCCGTCGGTCCGCGCTGGCCTGCTGGCCGCAGGCCGATCGCCGCAGACGCCCGTCGGCATCTTTGCGCGGGTGACGCGACCGGATGCGCAGGCCGTGGTCGGCAAGCTGGAAGATCTTCCGGCGCTGGTCGAAAAAATCGATGGCGGTCCCGCCATCCTCATCATCGGCGACGTCGTGGCGCATTCCGCGCCATGGCGTCAGTCGAATGCCAACCAATTGCTCTCCAAACTGCTGGATGCTGCCGAATGACATCTCCGCTTCAACAAAAGATAAAAATCACGGGCCCCTCGATGGTGACCGCCAACCGCGCCTCGGATGGCATCGTGATCTATCGCACCGCGCAGCAAGGCTGGTCGGCGAGCCTGTCGGACGCCGCGATCGTCCGCACTTCCGATGAGGCGCGCGCGCTGCTCAACGAAGCCAACGCCGATGACGTCGGCGCGATCGGCGCCTACATCGCGCCGGTCGAGCTCAAGGAAGGCGGGGAGGTCCAGCCCGGCAACCTCCGCGAACACATCCGTTCGAAGGGTCTGACCATCGACCTGCTTCCTGCCTGAGGCTGATCCATATGTACGCATACGATGAACTCGATCGCACGCTGATCAACGAACGGGTCTCCGAATTCCGCGACCAGGTGAAGCGCCGGCTTTCCGGCGAACTCACCGAGGACGAATTCAAGATGCTGCGGCTGCAGAACGGCGTCTATCTGCAACTGCACGCCTACATGTTCCGCGTCGCGATCCCCTACGGTACGCTGTCGTCGAAGCAGCTCCGGGCGCTGGCCCGCGTCGCGCGCCGCTACGACCGCGGCTATGGCCATTTCACCACGCGGCAGAACATCCAGTTCAACTGGATCAAGCTCGCCGAATTGCCCGATGCGCTCGCTGATCTTGCCGACGTCGGCATCCACGCGATGCAGACCTCCGGCAACAACATGCGCAACGTGACCTCGGACCAGTGGGCCGGCGTCGCGCCGGGCGAGGTCGAGGATCCCCGCATCTGGTCGGAAATCCTGCGCCAGCACACCACGCTTCATCCGGAATTTT
>DAIMKE010001341.1:0-2080 GCA_036721875.1 Bradyrhizobium sp.
CTTCTGGGGGCAGCGTCACGTCGTTTCCGGGGCGCGCATGTGGCAACTGCCCCTTGATTCGACGGAAGAATCGCCTTTAGCGCTCGCAGGTAATGGCGACGTACTCGCCGCACCCGGGACCCGTGCATTTCTCGCCGTCGCCCGGAACCGAATTGGTTATTTCGGCGGGATCGATGCGACGGTAGGCGGAGGCGGAAGCAAATTCCCGGGACTGGCAATAGGAGCGGGCAGCATAGGCACCACACTTCTCGCCACTCGCCAGGCACTCGTCGATTCCGTAGCCGTCGGCCTGGTTCGCGACGATGAAGACGCGGCTGTCGGCGGAAGCGGCCGAGACGGCATGCAGGAACCCGCAGGCGAGGGCTGCACAGGCAGAGAGTGCTGGGAAAGATCGCATGGATGGCACCGGAGGGGGAAAGGGCTGCCCGCAGAAATAGGCCCAAACTGTTAATAATGATTAACCATGGGCTCCTGAGGGGCGTACGGAAGAGTGGTTCGGGCGTCCTGTTCTGCCCCGAATCGGGCACAAGCAAGGCTTGACGCCATCCTGCCGATACCGCATTGGTGGAACCATGAACGGCCTCCTCGCCATCTGCAGCATTTGCCGCGAGATTATTAGCTAGCGATTCGCTGGCTGAGGCCGTCTTTTCTCAAAAACTGAGATCACTGGACGCCCGGCCGCAACGGATGGGTTTTCCATGGAACTGCGCCTGTACGATACGTTGACGAAGGAAAAGCGGCCGTTCGTGCCGCTCGATCCGAAAAACGTGCGCATGTATGCGTGCGGGCCGACGGTCTACGACTTCGCCCATATCGGCAACGGCCGCGCGGCGATCGTGTTCGACGTGTTGTTCCGTGCGCTGCGCCATCGCTATGGCGCTGATCACGTGACCTATGTCCGCAACATCACCGACGTCGACGACAAGATCAACGTTCGCGCCGCGCGCGATTATCCCGGCGTGCCGCTGAACGAAGCGATCCGCAAGGTCACCGAGGAGACCTACCGGCAGTATCAGGACGACGTCGCCGCGCTCGGCTGCCTGGCGCCGACGGTGCAGCCGCGCGCGACCGAGCATATTCCGGAGATGCGGGCGATCATCGAGAAACTCGTCGCCGGCGGCTTTGCCTACGTCGCCGAAGACCACGTGCTGTTCTCGCCGCAGGCGATGAACGGCGCCAATTCCGTGATGCCCCGCTACGGCGCGCTTTCAAAACGATCGCTGGACGAGATGATCGCCGGCGCCCGCGTCGACGTCGCGCCCTACAAGCGCGACAACACCGACTTCGTGCTGTGGAAGCCTTCGAAGCCTGGCGAGCCGTCGTGGCCGTCGCCCGCAGGCATCAAGGCGGAGGGACGTCCCGGCTGGCACATCGAGTGCTCGGCGATGGCGTGGAAGCATCTCGGCGAGAAGTTCGACATTCATGGCGGCGGCATCGATCTGGTGTTTCCGCATCATGAGAACGAACTCGCGCAGACCTGCTGCGCCTTTCATACCGACCGCATGGCGAATGTCTGGATGCACAACGGCTTCCTGCAGGTCGAGAGCGAGAAGATGTCGAAGTCGCTCGGCAACTTCTTCACGATCCGGGACATGTTGGCCGATTGGCCGGGCGAGGTGCTGCGTCTCAACATGCTGAAGACGCACTATCG
This sequence comes from Bradyrhizobium sp., assembly GCA_036721875.1. GTDB lineage: Bacteria > Pseudomonadota > Alphaproteobacteria > Rhizobiales > Xanthobacteraceae > Bradyrhizobium. The sequence goes on from DAIMKE010001341.1 coordinate 1,652, forward strand.
TTCACCACTCGACTGGACCTTGAAGGGCGCCGAAGAGAGCGCGAGGACGCTCGACGACTGGTATGCGGTCGCGGCCGACGCCGAGGGCGGTCAGCCATCTTCGGCGATGGTCGAGGCGCTGTACGACGATCTCAACACGGCGCAGGCGATGGCTGTCCTGCATGGCCTGCGCAATGCCGCGGCCTCCGGCGGCGAAAGGGAACGTGCCGAGTTCGCGGCGTCGCTCCGGCTGCTCGGCTTCCTCTCGATGAGTGCGGCGGCCTGGAAGGGACGCAAGCAGCAGGCCAGCGGCGTCGATGCGGAAGAGGTCGATCGGTTGATTGCGGACCGTGCGGCCGCGCGTGCGCGAAAAGACTTTAAGGAATCCGACCGCATCCGTGACGCACTTGTCGCGATGGGCGTTGCGATCAAGGACGGCAAGGATGCCGA
>DAIMKE010001342.1:0-2072 GCA_036721875.1 Bradyrhizobium sp.
GAGATCTACGCCTCGCAGGAAACCTTTCGCGAGGTCGCCAAGGCGCTGGAAGCCAAATTCGGCGAGGCCCGCAAGGCGGCGCTGACCTGGAAGCCGCAGAACACGATCGCCGTCGACGACGACACCGGCGAGAAGCTGCTGAAACTGATGGACCTCCTGAACGAGCACGACGACGTCCAGAACGTCTACGCCAATTTCGAGATTTCCGACGCGCTGGTCGCCAGGATGGGCGGGTGATTGGTCCCGGGCGCTTCTCCACACTCCGCTGTCTTCGCCCGGCTTGACCGGGCGATCCAGTATTCCAGAGACCCGAGCTAGGTCCGAGAAGCCTCGGCGTACTCGATCCCCGCCTTCGCGGGGATGACGTGCGGAACGTGGTATGACGACGGGGCAGGGGATGACGTTCCGTTTATGTTTCGTTCACGCGCCTCTGGCGTTATCACTACGCCATGACACCATCATCGATTCGCCAACCCGTCCGCATCATCGGAATCGACCCCGGCCTGCGCCGCACCGGCTGGGGCGTGATCGAGAGCGAGGGCAACCGGCTCTCCTTCGTCGGCTGCGGATCGGTGGAGCCGCCGGGCGATCTGCCGCTGGCCCGCCGCCTCCTGGCCATCCATGAGGGCCTGGCCGCCGTGCTGGGCGATTTCAGGCCGACGGAGGCCGCTGTGGAACAGACATTCGTGAACAAGGACGGCGTCGCCACGCTGAAGCTTGGACAGGCGCGCGGCGTCGCCATGCTGGCGCCCGCAATGTTCGGCATATCGGTTGCGGAATATGCGCCCAACCAGGTCAAGAAGACCGTGGTCGGCGCCGGACATGCCGACAAGAACCAGATCGCGGTCATGCTGAAGATTCTGCTGCCGAAGGCCGAGCCGAACTCGGCCGATGCCGCCGACGCGCTGGCGATCGCGATCACGCACGCGCATCATCGCGGCGGCGTGGCGCTGCGGCTGAGGGTCGCCAGCCTATGATCGGCAAACTGAAAGGCCTGATCGATTCATACGGCGAGGACTACGTGATCCTGGACGTCGGCGGTGTCGGCTACCAGGTGCATTGCTCGTCGCGCACATTGCAGGCGCTGCCATCGCCCGGCGAGGCCGCGGTGCTGTCGATCGAAACCTATGTGCGCGAGGACCAGATCAAGCTGTTCGGCTTCCGCAGCGATCTCGAACGCGAATGGTTTCGCCTGCTGCAGACCGTGCAGGGCGTCGGCGCCAAGGTCGCACTGGCCGTTCTTTCGACCCTGCCGCCGGCCGAGCTCGCCAACGCCATCGCGCTGCGCGACAAGGCCGCGGTATCGCGCACGCCGGGTGTAGGCCCGAAAGTCGCCGAGCGGATCGTCACCGAATTAAAGGACAAGGCGCCGGCGTTTGCCAACGTCGATCCGGCCGTCGTGCATCTCGCCGGCGCGATCGATGATCAGCGCGCGCCGCGCCCGGTCACGGATGCGATTTCCGCGCTGGTCAATCTCGGCTATGGCCAGCCGCAGGCGGCCGCCGCCCTTGCATCCGCCTCGCGCAGCGCCGGCGAAAATGCCGAGACCGCGCAATTGATCCGGCTGGGCCTGAAGGAGCTGGCGAAGTAGACTGCCGCCGACTGGCCGGTGACTGACCAAGGAATGTGTTCTCCACCATGCTGAGTAACAAAGACGAAGAGCTGATCGCCCGCGCCACCGAGGCCATCAGCCAGCGCTACCGTAACGACTGGCAGGAGGTTGGCGCGGCGATGCGTACCCGCGACGGCCGTATCGTCACGGGCGTGAACATCGACGCCTATATCGGCCGGATCGCGGTCTGCGCCGAGGCCATCGCCATCGGCCGCGCCATCACCGAAACCGGCGACCGCGGTATCGAGACCATCGTCGCCGTGCGTCATCCCAAGCCGGGCGAGCCCGGCAAGATCGCGGTAGTCTCGCCCTGCGGCATCTGTCGCGAGTTGATCCACGACTATGACGCCAACGCTCGCGTTATCGTTCCCGACAACGGCAAAACGCCGAAAGTCGTGAGCATCGGCGAACTGCTGCCCAACAAATACAGGCGGGGCAGCGAGTGAACACGCCGTCCCGC
>DAIMKE010001343.1:0-2071 GCA_036721875.1 Bradyrhizobium sp.
CCATGTCCGGGAACGTCCAGAGATCGCGGCGCGCGCCGAGAAACACGGCAGGGCCGATCAGCTCGCGTGCACGCAGATCGCACGCGCGGTAGCCGCTCGGATTCAAACCGATCGGCATGTCGATCATCGCACGCGCATGCGGCAGCCCGAGCAGACGCGCCAGGCCCGGCGAGTAATCAAAGCCATGATCGCCACGCTCATCGATCCAGGCAGCGACCCAGCCGAAGCGAAATCCGTCGAGACCGAGATAGGTTGGCACGTCGTTCGCTGACCCCATAAATTTCATACGTGCCTTCGCTTGACATCCGCAAGTTGCAGGCGTATTTCCCGCGACCTCGCGAACACTTCCGTTCGCGACAGACACCATGAACCGAGCGATGCCGTACCGCTACGAAAGAATTGCCCGCATACCGAATAGCTCAGAGCTATTCGATGTCGCATGCCCGGCTCATGGGAGCGATCTTGCCTGACCGCAAGATCGATAGTCCGCTTCTCACGGACCCTCCCGAGCCTGCCGCTCCGGAGGGTTTTTTGTTGACCGCCGCGCGGCCCAGTCGAACATCCCGGCAATCGCCGGAACGAGAGACCCGGATCTCGGGGCTCGCGCTGGAGAGGCGCGTGCCCAAGCGCGCGGGGCCTGCCGGAGGGAACGAGGCGAGGAGCCGGACACCGATGGCAGAGCGAACCCTGATGGTTCGCAACATGCGGCGCGTCGACAGCGCCGCGATAGAATTTTTGTGACTCGGTTTGCTGCTGTCATCGCGGCTCAACCGACGCTGGTGGTGAAGATATCGGATACTTCTCCACACGGCAAAGCGGGTATGCCTCCCGCCTTTGACACACGCACCGGGATGCGGCCTCGGAAAAGGTACGCACGCGGCCCGGCGCAGGTCCATCCGCAAGGACGGTCCTGTGTTGTCGTCACTGAAGCCGATATCGCCCGTTCCCCAGCCTACCCCTCAACGGCCGGTGTGAAAGCATCGGCCTGGCGGTGGTGAAGGTGTCTGTTACTTCATGGTAAAGGCGCGAAAGCGCCGAGCAGGTTCGACTCCTGCGCGCCGAAAGGCGGTTCGCCCGCAAGGGCAGCAACAGCATCGCCCGTTCCCCGCCAACCCCATCACGATCCGTGGTGAAGATTTCTGTTACTTCGCCTATCACGCGAGAGGTCGCGGGTTCGAATCCCGCCCGGTGTACCATGCACCGGTAGCTCAGTGGCCAGAGCGCTTTCCGGCAAGCTTCGGCTCGTCGGGTACAGCAATCGCCAGTTCCCGGATCGTGTCCCTTAGCCACCGCCGGTGGTGAAGAGCGCTGTTACTTCGGATCGCAATGTCGAAGGTTCGACTCCTTCCGGACGAACGTCCGTAGCTCAGCGGTAGAGCATGTGACTTGCCCGCAAGGGCAGTACAGCCTCGCTTGTTCCCCGGCACCGTTTCCACGTCCCCATCAACCCAAGAGGAGGCCGTCATGGTCAGGCTCAACAAGATCGCTCGCGCCTTCACGCGGGAGGGCGCACGCGCCGTGCGCTTCACGCCCGAGATGGAGCTGAAGCGCGCGCTGATGAACTGCCTCCTGTGGGAGGACCAGTTTTATGAGGACGGCGTCGCGATCGCCGACCGCATCAAGGCGCTCGTGCCCAAGGTCGCGCCCGCCAGGGTCGCGCAGCTTGCGATCGAGGCGCGCGAGGTGATGAAGCTGCGGCACGCGCCGCTGCTTGTCATCCGCGAGATGGCGCGCAGCGAGAAGCACCGCGCCCTCGTGGCCGACACGCTTGCCCGGGTGATCCAGCGGCCCGACGAGATGACGGAGCTGCTCGCGATCTACTGGGCGGATGCGCTGGGCCCTCAGCAGCAGCGCAAGCGTCAGCCGGTGTCGGCGCAGGTCAAGAAGGGCCTTGCCCGCGCGCTGACCAAGTTCGACGCCTACCAGCTCGCCAAGTGGGACCGCGACGGCGCGGTGCGGATCAGGGACGTTCTGTTCCTGGTGCACGCCAAGCCCAGGGATGCCGAACAGGCCAAGGTGTGGAAGCAGCTCGTCGATGGCGAGCTTGCTTCCCCCGACACCTGGGAGGTTT
>DAIMKE010001344.1:0-2065 GCA_036721875.1 Bradyrhizobium sp.
CTGCGACCAGCGCGATGACGGGCTCGGTAATGATGCCGTGCAGCGCCAGCAGCCCGGCCGAATAGGCGCCGACGCCGAAGAACGCCGCGTGCCCCAGCGAGACGATGCCGGCGTAGCCGAGGATCAGGTCGAGCGACAGCGTGAACAGCGCCAGCCGCAGGATGTCGGTCATGATCAGATAGCGTGATGGAAACAGGAACGCGCAGGACACTGCGAGAACCCAGAACACGATTTCGGCCGGGCGCCAGCGGGCGCGGGCGATGGCATGAGATGAGACGTCGGAAACAGCGCTCATCGCCGCCTCACCGCGCGGCCGAGCGCCCGAACAGGCCGTTCGGACGCCAGATCAGGATTGCGATCATGATGGTGTAGATGACGAACGGCCCCATCTTCGGCACGTAATATTTCCCGGCGACGTCGCCGATGCCGAGCAGAAGCGAGGCGAGGAACGGCCCGGTGATGCTGGAGGAGCCGCCGACGGTGACCACGATCAGGAAGTAGATCATGAACTTCAGCGGAAAATACGGATCGAGCCCGAGAATTTCGGCGCTGAGCGCGCCGCCGAGACCTGCAAGCCCGCAGCCGAAGGCAAAGGTGAAGGCAAAGACCTGCGGCACGTTGATGCCGAGGCCGCTGGCGGCGCGGGGGTCGTCGACCGCAGCGCGCAGGCGGCTGCCAAACCGGGTTTTCGCCAGGATCAATTGCAGCGCCACCGTGAGCAGGCCGCAGATCACGATGATCATCAAGCGGTAGCGGCCGATACCGACGCCGAAGAAATCGAACTGGCCCTCCAGCGCCGCCGGCAGCTTGATGAAGATCCGCGACGATCCCATGATGTAATCGACCGCCGCCACCGACATGAAGGTGAGGCCGATCGTGAACAGCACCTGGTCGAGGTGGCTGCGTGTATAGAGATGGCGATAGAGCGTACGCTCCAGCGCCACGCCGATCGCGGCGCTGACGACGAACGCCAGCGGCAACGCCGCGAAGAACGGCCAGCCCTGGTTATTGACCAGCACCGCGCAGATGTAGCCGCCGGTCATGGCGAAGGCGCCGTGGGCGAGATTGACGAAATTCATCAGCCCCAGCGTCACCGCCAGCCCGCAAGCGAGCACGAACAGCAGCATGCCGTAGGCGACACCGTCGAACAGGATGGTGAACAGCGTGGTCATGGAATGGGGCTGGACCTTTCAACGCAAGCCGTCATTCCGGGATGGTCCGAAGGACCAGAGCCGGAATCTCGAGATTCCGGGTTCGCATCTACGATGCGCCCCGGAATGACGCCGAAGACGCCGTCACTTCTTGGTCTTGCCGGAATCCTTCACCGCCTCAAACGTCGCGAACTCGACGTTGTAGAGTTCGCCGTCGACCTTCTCGACCTTGCGGATGTAGATGTTCTGCACGATGTCGCGCGTCTCCGGGTCGATCATGATCGGGCCGCGCGGGCTTTCCCACTTCATGCCCTTCATCGCCTCGATCAGCGCATCGCCGTCGGTCTTGCCCCCGGTTTTCTTCAGCGCCTCGTAGATCAGGCGGATGCCGTCGTAGCCGCCGACCGCCATAAAGCCCGGCCGCTGGCCGTACGCCTTCTTGTAGGCGGCGACGAAGTCCTTGTTCGCGGCCGAGGGATGCGCGGCGGAATAGAGATGCGCCGTCACCGTGCCGAGCGCGGCGTCGCCCATGCCGTTGAGCAGATCGTCGTCCATCACGTCGCCGGGACCGATCACCCTGATGCCCGCCTTGTCGAGCCCGCGTTCGGCATACTGCTTCATGAAATTGCCGCCCTGTCCCGCCGGCACGAACACGAACACCGCGTCGGGCTTGGCGTCCTTCATGCGCTGCAGAAACGGAGCGAAATCAGGGTTTTGCAGCGGCACCTTCACCTCTTCAACGATCTCGCCGCCGCCTTTGGTGAAGTTCTGCTTGAAGAAGTTCAGCGCGTCGTTGCCGGGCGCGTAGTCGGAAGTAAGGGTCGCGACCTTCTTGATGCCGTTCTTGGCGGCCCAGTCACCGATGATGGTGGACGACTGCGCCAGCGTGAAAGAGGTGCGCACGATATAGGGCG
>DAIMKE010001345.1:0-2063 GCA_036721875.1 Bradyrhizobium sp.
CTTCAGCATACTGCGGTCGAATCAGCGTATCGCCGCCAGGTATCGTCCGTCGTCGGCACGGAAGAGCACTGACCCATTGCTGTTGACGGACCATGAGGTCACATCCTGCAGAATGGCCAGGAACCTGGTTTCCTGGTTCCCGAGCGCCGGCACGCAAGCCCGGCGCGTCACGGCGAGCGGTCCGATCCGAAGCGACTGTTCCTCGATCGAATAGTCGCCGGTGAACCTGTTGCAGCCGGCCGATCCGCTCACTCGGCCGTCTTGCGAAAACTGCACCGTCACATTGGATTTGTCGATCAGACCGGTCTGATTGATGTCCTCCACCTTGAATTGCGGGCCGATCAAGCCTGAAGCCGCCGGGCGGTCACCAACGCGAACCATATTGAGCGTCCCCAGATCCTGCTCGAACCGCGTGGGATCGACCGAATGAACCGTATCCGTGGTCCATATCGGGTTGCCCTCGGGATCGGTAATCGTCGCACGGACTGCGTAACGCATGTTGGTCTTCAAGTCCTGTTCCTTCACCCTAATCGAAAATGGCAAAGGAACCTGCTGCCCTGCTGTCTCGCGCGTTTCCTTGGCAATGATCACCGATCTCGCATCGGCGCGCGAAACGTCCAGCAGTCTCACGTTGAATTTCGCGCGGGCGGGCAGAGCGATGCGCTGTCGATAGGATGCGTTGCCGGTTACGACCTTGTCTCTCAGCTCCGCAATGGGGGCTTGGGGATCGACGTATCGCGCGCCTGTCGCGCAGCCGCCGAGCGCGAGCATGGTCATCGCCAGTACGGCTGTGAATGGCTTGTTGAACATGGCGTTTCACTTTGCTGTGCGATTGGAGCGGAAGAGAGCAGGTCAGGCGGAACCCATGGCATCGGCAATAATGGGAGGGCTTCGAGCGGCAGTCCTGTGGGAATCGACTTCGCATAGGATGGTTCCGAACCACGAACGTCCGATGGCGGGCGGAAGATTGGGCTGGATTGGCGCGGGCGGCCCCGGCGGATATCTGATCCCCTCTTGGGAGACAGCCACTGAATTTTGGAACCACACGAAAAGCGCAGTCTAGAACCCGTGGCTTCCCGCCACTGCGCCGAGAACCGTGACAGCCGCGATACCCAGCAATATTCGGTGAAGTGTCTCCATTCGGGCAAAATCTGCGGCGGGCTTGACCGATGTCATCATTCGGCGGTGGAGAAACAGCGGCTCGATCACGAAAAGCATCGCGGCGAACACGGCCCACAGCCCTACCATCGCATGCATCCACCAGAAGCGAAGATCGAAAAAGCGGTCCCACATCTGCGCGCGATAGATCATCCAGAAGCCGCTCAGTCCTGCCAATAGCACCCAGATGCGCGCCTGCGCCGCAAAGCGCCCCTCCAGTCGATGAAAGGCCGCCAGCCGCTCCGCCGGCGGATTGGCGGCGCGCACGGACGGCATCACCACAAGCGTCACGAACGCCACGCCGCCGATCCAGACAAGGACCGCCAGGACATGAACGGCCCGGGCCAGGATGATGTCGTCCATGCCTCCGCTCCCTCAGGCCGCGAGCAGTTCGTCGGCCGGGCCGAAGAACTCATAGTGGATCCTGTCCGACGGCACACCCGCCAGCGACAGGGTCGAGACCGCATGACGCAGGAACGGACGCGGCCCGCAGATGTAATAGTCCGCTTGTGCGACCGGTGTGCTGGCGACCAACCATTCATCGGTAATTATGCCGGCCACATCGTAGTCGCTGCCCTCTGTTTCATCCTCGAGCGGGGTCTGGTGAAAATCGGTGATCGCGATCGATTGGCCATGGCTCGCCACAGCGCGGACATGGTCGCGCATCGCATGGGTGTCGCGGTCATGCGTGCCGTGGATGTAATGAACCGGCACTTCGGCGCCGTTCTGAACGAGGGCTTCGAGCATCGCCACCATCGGCGTCAGGCCCACGCCGCCCGACAGCAGTACGACCGGCCGTTCGACATGATCGGCGAGGAAGAATTCGCCAGCAGGCGCGGCCACCTTCAGGATCGTCCCGGGTTTCGCCTCGTCGTGCAACCAGCCCGACGCGAGCCCTTGCGGCT
>DAIMKE010001346.1:0-2063 GCA_036721875.1 Bradyrhizobium sp.
GCGCGGAGGGCTGGTGAAGGAATTCGCTCCGCGCGCCCAGATCATCGCAGCCTTCTGATTGCCGCTCCGATCACGGGCCTCAGCCTCTGCGGACAGGCTCCCAAGTCCGATCGGAAGCCGCGGCACAGGAATGGGGACACCGGGAGCAACGATCGACGGCACAATGCTCGCGACCTTGGAGACGCCGGCTGCCGTCGCATCGGTCGGCGCCATGTGGGTAATGACCACCCGGACACTCAAATCCGCCGTCTCCGTCGGCGCGACAATCCGGAAGCGCTCGCTCAGCGTAGAACACATCGCTCTGTTTATCGCATTCTTGATCAGGCTGCGCTGCTTGTCCGAGAACGGCTCTGTTGCCGCGGCGACCGTGATCGCGGCCGGTTCGATTCGCAGGGTCTTCGCTGCAAGGATATCGGCTTTGCTGATGCTGACCTGCGACTTCGTCAGGAGCCCATCGGACGGAGTCAGGTTGGCGTAGGAGGCCAACGACCCGGACCGTTCCAGCGGCGCGGTCGCGCAACCGGCAGCCATCAGACTCAGGCTCGCTGCGACCGCCCATCTCACGGCGAGGCCACGAGACCAATTGCCGATCCTTGCGCCGATCCCTGGACCATGCGCCGCGAACGCGCGACCGGAACAGGCGAAAGTGCTGTGCCGGGCGACAACTTCAGGAGTGGCTGCCATGTCGCATTCCAGCGCGTCAGCGTCGTCCCGTTACCGTCGAAAGCCAGATCGAGGAAGGCCAGGCTGAGTTCCGCCGTGGCCGCCTTCACTTTCGGGTTTAGAGCCGGGCCGCCCGTGAACGAGCGATCGGTGAACATGCTGTGCGATCCGCCCTCAAACACGGCAAGCAGCTTGCGCGGTGTGGCCATGGCGTTGAAGACGGTTAGCCGGTCGGCAGCGGGCGAGTAGTATCCGGGAATTTGGATGACATCGTTGGTCGCGGTTACGTGCAGGCTCGGAACCGTGATTTTGCTGAGCACCGAAGCAAGATCGGGCTCGCCGTAGAACGGCGGCGCGGAGATCACGATCGCCGCCGCAAAGCGCGAGTCGCGGGCCTCAACCCACTGTCCTTCACGCATCACACGGGCGCCGACCGCGATAAGGGCGGTGTTTGCGCCATACGAATGTCCGGCCACAACGATACGCCGACGGTCGATCTGAGCGCCGTAAGGGCCGGCACCGCTCGACAGCAAGCGGTCCAGGGCAAAGCTTAGATCCCGGGCCCGCCCAAGCGCCTCGCTCTCATGAGCCGCGCGCTGCAAACGGTCCACGACGCCGAGAGGATTGCCGGCCCAGAGAGACGAGTCGCTGCCCGCATGCTGAACGTGCAAACTCGCAATGCCGCGGGCAGCCCAATATCGGCCGAGATAAGTGTAGCCCCGGCGGGAACCACCCATGCCATGAGAGAACACAATGAGCGGTACGCGCGAACCCGGCGTGATATTCGTGGGCCAATGCAGGCGCGCCGGAACAGTCCGCGAACGCGCGGAGTCGGTCCAATCGAAATCAACGAAGGAGGGCGCGGCGGACTGTGCCCGCGCCGGATTTATCGGAGCAGCGGCGGTGACCGCGACGGCGAGCACCATGGCGCTGAAGCACCGCCGCGTGATGTTGCCTGGCCCGACTTCGACGGGCGGCCTCGACAGCGGAGCAATCCCGGTCATGCCACCCGCATGAGCGGACCGAAAACGCCGAGGAGCATCGCCGCCCATAAGCACACCTTGAACATAGTTGCACTGCGTGTAACATTACATTACACTGAGTGCAATTTCGAAATGATAAATTCGTGAACGGCCAATGGAAAGTTCGCCTCCCAGGGAGGAAGGCCTGCGCGAGCGGAAGCGGCGCGAGACGCTGCATCGCATTGCCGAGCAAGGGCTGAAGCTGTTTCTGTCCAACGGCTACGAGGCGACTACGCTCGACGCGATTGCGGAGGCAGCGGGGATCTCGCGGCGGACCTTCTTCTACTACTTCAAATCCAAGGAAGAGATCCTGCTGGCGTGGCAGGATGGCGGATTCACCGAGACCCTCTGAACCGCCGTCTTGGCGCAATCGAAGAA
>DAIMKE010001347.1:0-2055 GCA_036721875.1 Bradyrhizobium sp.
GAGCACGCCGCCGACGGCTTCAACGTCATGCCGCCCTATTTCCACGAAGGGTTCGAGGATTTCGTCAATCTGGTCGTTCCGATCCTCCAGGAACGCGGCCTTTTCCGTGTCCACTACGACGGCGTTACCTTGCGCGATCATCTCCGCCTGTCACGACCGACCAACGCCTTCTTCCCGACGTAGCCAGCGCTTACGCTTGGGAGCTGCACCATGACGTCAGGGCCAGCGGATAGACCTCGGCTGCTGCCGACCGAAATGCGACAGCCACTGCGGGCGAGGAGCCAGCCAAAGACACCTCCAAAGAGCCGCAGCTGCGGTGCCGTACGGAATCGGTTTTGGCGCGCTGTGTACCCCCCGGAGCGCATGTCAGCGGAATGACAGGTACCCATTTCGGCAACGTGCGCTTTACGTTTGGGAAAGCTGCTGGCTGACCCTCTGCAGAAAAAAACCGTTCGAAACACCGTTCCAGCTCTGCCTTCTCAAACGGTTTCTCTCGCTAATGTCTTGGCCTATATGGTGGGCGCACCAGGGCTCGAACCTGGGACCAGCTGACTAAGCGTCAGCCACGGCTCAAGAACGATCGATGACTTGCTCGTCGCGCCACTGGGCTTGTCCGGCCGAAGCTGGGTATTCGTCGCCAGAGCAACGTGAGGGACCTCGACCCCTCCGCAGGCGCGAGCCTGAGCGAGCCCCGCCTCCTTATGTCCGCCACTGATCCCAAACTTCGTGAGACCACGACCGCCCTCCCTCGGAACAAACATTCGGTAGCCACGGATGCCTGCGCCGAAATTCCTACTCCAGCCGTTCTCCCAGATACGCGGCATGAAGCAAGGGATTCTGGGCCAGGTCCTCAGACCGCCCCTCAATCATGATGCGCCCAAGCTCCATGACATAAGCGCGTTCCGTAACCGACAGTGCGAGCTTTGCATTCTGCTCGACGATGATCGCCGTCATTCCCGACTGCTTCAAGCGCGTGATCGCGTCGAAGATCTGCTCGACGATCCGGGGCGCGAGGCCGATCGACGGTTCGTCCAGGAGGATCACCTGAGGCTCTGCCATCAACGCACGACCAATGGCGACCATCTGTTGCTCGCCGCCCGACAGCGTCTTCACTTCCTGGTTGCGTCGCTCCTTGAGCTTCGGCAGCAGTTCGTAGATTCGTTCCAGCGCCGATCCATCGTAACGATGGCGATGCAGATAGCCGCCGAGCCTGAGATTATCCTGCACCGACAGCGGGCCGAACAAATCCCGGCTCTCGGGCACAAGCACGATACCACGCTCGACGCGTCGTTCCGTAGGCAGGCCGTCGATCGCCTGCCCGTTGTGCAGGACCGTACCGCTCACGGCCGGGACCAGCCCCATCACGGCATTCAACGTGGTGGTCTTGCCTGCCCCGTTGGCGCCGATGACGGCAACGAACTCGCCCTTCGACACGTTGATGTTGATCCCCTCGATCGCGACAGCCTTGCCATAGGCAACGGACAAGTTCCTCACCTCAAACATGACTATGCCGCCGCCCCGAGATAGGCATCGATCACCTTCCGATCCTTCCTGATCGATGCCGGCGTGCCTTCCGCCAGCAACTCGCCGCGATCGAGGACGATCAGATGATCAACGGCCCGCATGACGAGATCCATGTCGTGCTCGACGAGAACGACCGAAATACCGTCCGCTTTCAGCTTGTAAAGTAGCGCAATCAGCTCACGCTTCTCGGTCGCGCGCAATCCGGCCGCGGGTTCGTCCAGCAGCAGCAGTGTCGGCTCAGCAGCCAATGCTCTCGCGATCTCTACCAATCGCTGTTTGCCGAGCGGCAGCGTACCCGCTAGGATGTTTGCGCTGCCTGTCAAGCCAACCAGGGACAATGCTTCGAACGCGCGCGCTAGGACGCGCTTTTCCTCGTCTCGGTCAATGCCGCTCATGCCCGCAAGCATGTTGGCGTGACCTCCCGTATAGGCGCCAACGGCAACATTCTCGATCACGGACATGTCGCCGACGAGTTTGACGTGCTGAAACGTACGCGCGATACCGCCGGACGTAACCGCCCATGGCTCCGGC
>DAIMKE010001348.1:0-2052 GCA_036721875.1 Bradyrhizobium sp.
TCGAAACCGTCTGGGGCCGCGGCTACGTGCTGCGCGAGCCGCACGAGGCGGACGAGCGCATCCCCGCCTGAGCAAGGGTTTAGGCGAGCCGAAAAGGCCCCTCCTCCCGACTGGACCCCGCCGAAACGGCGGGGTTTTTGTTTGGCCGGATAGTTCCCATCAACCGCGCCTTCAGCAAGTTCGCGGCGCGTGGCCGTGCCATCCGGCGCTGGCAGGAGGCACGGCAACAGTCAGGAGCGCGCAAGCGCGTCGAGCTTGCCTCGAAGCTCGTCGATCGCCGGCTTCGCGATCGCGCCGGCACCGGGCGTCGCCAGCACCTTGTCGCACATCTGGTTGATCGCAGGGGTCGCAGCCACGACCAGCTTCGCGAGGATGGTCTTTCCCTCCGGGGAAAGCTGCGTCGCGCGAGAGCTGACCTCATTCAATTGAGCCGTTGCTTCCTTCAGCCTGGGCAAGGCAGCCTTGGCCGAAGCCTCATCGGTCATGCCGGGAAGCACGGTCTTGAGCGACCCGACTGACGCGTTGACCTGGTTCGCAAGATTGACCCCTCCGATCGTCAGATCCGTCGGCGCAGCGCCTACGGTTCCGGTCGCTGTCCGCGTCATCGATGGCGGCGGTGCCTGGGCCACGGTGTCCTCGCCCGAACGGCCAAAGGCAAACCAGGCCAGCCCGCCCACGACGACCGCGGCGACCAGCCAATACGGCCACTGCGACGTCGCAGTCGAGCGTGCGGCCATCGTCGCCGATTCTGCGGCGCGCGAAATAGTCCGCTCCGAAGCTTCTGCCATTCGGCCGCCGGCAGCGCTGGCCGCCGCCGCTCCGCTACGCAGGCTTTCCGTTGCGCCGTCGATCAGACCGGCAGCACTCAACTGTTCGGCAAGACCGGACGGCATGGCACGCGCGATCTGGTCCTTCTGCGAAGTGAGCTGCGACGCCAGCCCGCTGGCATCGAGACCCATACTGCGTTGCTGCTGGCCCAACGCCCCGAGAACCACGGGGCCAAGCATGCCGAGCAGCGACTTGCTGGTGCCCTCGCCAATGCCGGCAAACTTGCCGATCGTCTGCGCCATCGTATCCATCGTTCCGCCGCCGAACAGGCCGGAGAGCATGTTCGCTCCGCTGTCCGCCACCAGATTCTGGCCGGCACCGCCGACGAGATTCTTCATGCTCTCCAGCGAATCGGATTGTTGCGTCAGCGTGTTGCTGAGCTGGCGTGCTCCATTGGGCGTGGAGGCAACATCAGCGAGGCTTGCAAGAAGCGCGGGTATCGCACCTGCGATGGCTTTTTGCGCGACACTGCGATCGAGACCCAGGACAGATGCGATCTTCGCTATCATGTCCGGCGTGAGGAATTGCATCACTACAGAGACCAGATTCGTCGCCATGGCGGTCCTCCTGATACATTTGCGTGTTCAGGTTAGTCCGCTCAATCCGGATTGCGTCTCCCAGGTTTGATCACCTTATATTACAACTTCTCCGGATCAATCCCGGTTCCACGCATGCCTTTACCGTTTGGGAACTGGCGCGCGACATGAGAGAGTACTGACGGCGGATGGAGCTTGCAGGACATGGCGAACCTGGATCTTGCATTGTCGGTTGCACTTGGCATCGGGCTCGCTGCCGCAACCGGGTTTCGGCTGTTCCTGCCACTGCTGGTTCTGAGCATCGCAGCCTATACCGGACATGCGAGCCTGAACGAGAGCTTCGCGTGGCTGGCCACACCTGCCGCGCTCCTCATGCTCGGCACCGCAGCCATCCTGGAGATCGCCGCGTTCTACGTTCCGGGCGTGGACAATCTGCTCGACACGGTGGCGACGCCCGGCGCCGTCGTCGCGGGGACGATCGTATCCGCCGCCGTGATGACCGACCTGCCGCCGATGCTGAAATGGACAGCGGCCATCATCGCGGGCGGCGGCGTGGCCGGCATCACGCAAGGTTTGACGGCGATGCTGAGGGCAAAATCCACTGTCTTCACCGGCGGCCTCGGCAATTCGGTAGTTGCCACCGCCGAGCTCGGCGGCGCCTCGCTGATCTCTATCCTGGCGCTGGCGG
>DAIMKE010001349.1:0-2050 GCA_036721875.1 Bradyrhizobium sp.
GGAATACGATGCGTCATTTTCTGCTCGCGCTCACCTTGTTGTCGATCCCGCTTTCATCGGATGCCTTTGCCCAGGCGCGCGGCGGAACGGCGGAGGAGCAAAAGGCCTGCACCCGCGACGTGCAAAAGTTCTGCCGTCCGGTGATTGACCAGGGCGATTTCACCATCCTGGCGTGTCTGAAGGAAAATCGCCCCAAGATCAGCCCCGCCTGCGACCAGGTTCTCAAGAACAACGGGCAATAGGGCGCACCTGCGCCCGCTAATCGCCACGGAAAGCCCGTTTTCGGCTTCATGGCGGGTGCGACACCGGGCTGGCAAGCCCAGACAGCATTGGTTTTGGCGGCGTATTCCCCTATATGGGGCACGCGATGTTCTCGTGTGCGCTGAATTGCAGCGCATGCCGCCAATCCATATGAATGTAGCCAGTTCCCGATGACCAGCGCGAGCGACCTGCGATCCGGAAAGACCCACCGCGACGAGAATTTCCCGGTCGCGTCGTGGATCATTCATCCACGCCACCGGGCGCTGATCCTCTCATATTATAATTTCGTCAGGACGGCCGACGACATCGCCGATCACGCAACACTCGGTGCGGACGAAAAGCTTCGCTATCTCGACCTGCTCGAAGCCGAGTTGCTGGGCAACGGTGACACGCAAAAGGAAGCGGTCAGTCTGCGCCATGCCCTGGCCGAGCGCGGGATGGCGCCGAGGCATGCGCTCGACGTGCTGGTCGCGTTCCGCATGGACGTCACCAAGTTGCGTTACGAGAACTGGGACGAGGTCATCCACTATTGCCGCTACTCGGCCATGCCGGTCGGCCGCTTCATGCTGGACGTTCACGGCGAGAGCACCTCGACCTGGGCCGCGTCGGATGCGCTCTGCGCGGGCCTGCAGATCAACAACCATTTGCAGGATTGCGCCAAGGATTACAAAAACCTCAACCGCATCTACCTGCCGCGGGATGCGTTGGCCGAAAGCGGAGCCTCGGTAGAGATGCTGGGCGAGGCGAAATCGCCGCCGCAGTTGCTGCAGTGCCTGCACGCGCTGGCGGTGCGCACCGAAACCCTGCTCAATGAAAGCAAATCGCTCAGCGCCGAGGTGAAGGATTTTCGGCTCGGGCTCGAGGTCGCCGTGATCCAGACGTTTGCCGACAAGATCGTCGGCATGCTGAAGGTGCGCGATCCCCTGAGTGAGCGGGTGCATCTCAGCCCGCTCGAACTGCTGGGGCAGAGCGCCATCGGAATCGCGGGCGAGATCATCCGCCGCGCCGTGGGACGGCGTCCGCAGACAAAACCGGCGGCCGGCGCATGACGTTGCAGACGGCGGCGGCCAACGCAGACCACGCCAGCGCGGCGTCCGGCAGTTCGTTCTATGCGGCGATGCGCATGCTGCCGCGCGCACAGCGCCAGGCGATGTTCCAGATCTACAGTTTCTGCCGGGAGGTCGACGACATCGCCGATTCGCACGGGCCGCGCCCGGAACGGCTGGCCGCGCTGCAACAATGGCGCGACGACATCGATGCGCTATATCACGGTCATCCTCCGCCGCGTCTGCAGGATTACGCAGCCTCGGTGAAAACCTTCGGCCTCAAGCGCGAGGATTTTCTCGCGATCGTCGACGGTATGGAGATGGACGTGCCACAGGACATTCGTGCGCCGGATATGGCAACGCTCGATCTGTATTGCGATCGCGTTGCGAGCGCTGTCGGGCGGCTGTCGGTCAGGGTATTCGGACTGCCCGAGAATGACGGGATCCTGCTCGCCCATCACCTTGGCCGTGCGCTGCAACTCACCAATATCCTGCGCGACATCGACGAAGACGCCGGCCTCGGCCGTCTGTATCTGCCGCGCGAAGGCCTGCTGCTCGCCGGCATCACCAGCGACAATCCGCAGAAGGTGATTGCCGAGCGCTCGCTGCCGAAAGTGTGCCAGGGGTTGGTCGAGCGGGCCAAGGCGCATTTCGAGAAGGCCGACGAGATCATGAAACGCAATTCGCGGCGCAAAGTGCGCGCGCCGCGGATCATGGGGAAATATTACCGTGCGATACTGGAC
>DAIMKE010001350.1:0-2049 GCA_036721875.1 Bradyrhizobium sp.
GCCGCCGCGACGCCCTCGATGGTGCGCGGGCCGATCGTCGGCAGATCGAAGCGCAGATCCTGGCCGCTCTTCGGCACCTTCACCAGCACGCCGCGTCCCGTCGCCGTGCGAATGCGGCCCTCCTCGCGCAGCCGCGCGACGCGCGCGAGCAGCGCGTCGGTACCCTCGATGTCCTCGACCGCGACCACGTGCCCGTCAATGACGACAACGGCCTGACCGATGTCGAACGGCCCAAGCGCGGCGAGCACCTCCCGCCCCCTGGCGATGTCGGCAGTGGCGGCCTGATCGGGCGTGGCGCGCGCGATGCTTCCGGCCGGCATCAGGATATCGGGCGCGACATCGCGAACGCCTACCATTCGAAACCCGTCCTGCTCGAAGAGGCGGCCAATGCCGGATAATAGGTGATCGTCGCCGCCACGAAATGCCGCCCAAATCTGGCCGAGGACGCGGATCGTTCCCCAGTCCAGCCTGACCTCCGACAGCGCCGGCCGCTGCAGCGTGCCGATGAAGATCACGTCGCGACAACCTTCGCTGCGGAGCAGCTTTTTGGCACGGCCGAGTTGCCCGACCGAAATCCAGTGATGGCGGAAGCGCTCGACCCGAACCGGATCGCATGCGCCCTTGAGTGCGAACAGGACCGGCGCGATACCCCGCTGGCTAAGCGAGTCCGCCACCGCGAACGGCATGGCGCCGCCGCCGGCGATGACGCCGACCGGCGAAACAATTCCGGAAGCCGCTGAGGTCATGGCTGCGGCGACCCCGTCATCAATGCTTGTCGCCGTCGCCGACAGGCAGGCACAGCGCGCGATGCTTGCCGTGGCCGATGAAGCCCAGGATTTCCGCTATCGCGGGATCTTCGCCGGCGAGCGGCTGCACTGACTCCAGCCGTTCGGCGAAGATGCCGGGACCATGAAACAGCTTCTGATAGAACGAACGCACTTTGGCCAGCCGTTCCTTGGTAAACTTGCGGCGCTTCATGCCGATGATGTTGAGGCCTTCGAGGCTCGCATACTGGCCGTTGACGAGGCCGAACGGAATGACGTCGCCGCGCACGCCGCAAACGCCGCCGACCATCACCTGCGGCCCGATGCGCGTGAACTGATGCACCGCGGACAGACCGCCGATGAAGACGAAGTCGCCGATCTCGCAATGGCCTCCGAGCGTCGCCGAAGTCGCGAAGATCACGTCGTTTCCGACCTGGCAATCGTGCCCGACATGGCTGCAATTCATGAAGTAGCCGCGCGCGCCGACGCGCGTCACGCCGCCTCCGGCCAGCGTTCCCGCGTTCATCGTCGACTGCTCCCGAATGGTGCAGCCCGCGCCGATCTCGAGCCGGGTCAGTTCGCCCTTGTAGCTCAGCGATTGCGGCGGCGTGCCGAGCGAGACGAAGGGATAGATAACGCAGCCGTCGCCTATCGTGGTTTGAGCCGTGATGTGTACATGCGCAATCAGCTTGCAGTTCGCGCCGATCACGACGTTGGGCCCGATGATGCAATACGGACCGATCATGGTCCCCTCGCCGATCACAGCGCCATCTTCAACCCGCGCGGTCGGATCGATCATCGTCATCACATGCTTCCAGTATGGCCTAATATCGCTCGGGCAATATTGTGTCGGGTTTTCCGGTGGTTATCGCGGCATGCCGGCGCTGTCCAATGACGTATGGTTACGCGATGTTGCGGCGCCGGCGCGCATCGCGGGTCTGACCACTCATCAATTTCAGAACGCAAGGACCCACTCCGGTAAGGAATTATTAGGCGAAGAGCTCGCCGAAAATCGCACCCCCTGTTCGTTCTGAAAGGAACAAAAAGAGTCTCGGCGCGACGGGCGCCCTGCTTGATGTCACCGATTGCATTCACGCAGAATGCAATCGGCGTGGCTTCAGTCCGTCAGCATCGCGCCGACGTCGGCTTCCGCCACCACCGTGCCATTCACCTTGGCATCGCCGTGAAACCACCACATCGCCTTGCGGCGGCCGATCGAGCGCATGTGATACTCGATGGTATCGCCGGGCATCACCGGCTTGCGGAACTTGCACTTGTCGATGGT
>DAIMKE010001351.1:0-2033 GCA_036721875.1 Bradyrhizobium sp.
CCACCGTCATGCCCTGAGCCTTGTGGATGGTCGCGGCATAGCCATGGTCGATCCGGTTATAATCCCTGAGGTCGAAGCGGACGGATCGGCCATCGTCGGTCTGCACCGTCATGGATTGCGCGCTGACATGTTCGATGGTTCCCAGCGTACCGTTCTTTACGCCGAGCCCGCGCTCGTTTTGCAGGAACATGACGCGATCCCCGCTCGCGAAGCGGCGCTCGCCGCGCTCGACCGTGAGGCGCACCTCATCCCCCAGATCACTCGCAGCCCGCATCCGCTCCCGCGCGGCCTCATTGAGGGCGCGCACCTCGTCGTTGGTGTGTGTGAGGATGATCCGGCTGCGCCCCGGCGCTGACTGCCGGTCGCGGTCCCAGCGCTCGATCAGATCGCCCCGCGCCTGCTCGCGTGTTTGCGCCTCATGCACCATGCCGTGGGAGCGATAGGCTTCCAGCGCATGGCCGGTTCTGCCCGTCGCGAGATCGCGTGTGGCGTCGCGCTGCCAGTCTTCACGCTGGCGGCGCACCTCGCCGATTTCCGCACCACCATGGCGCTCATGGATCGAGCGGAAGGCCGCGCCGGCCTCTATTGCTTGCAACTGCTTGATGTCGCCGACCAGGACGATCTTGGCGCCGGCCTCTGCTGCATGGGACAGTACGCGTTCCAACTGCCGTGTACCGACCATGCCGGCCTCGTCGATCACCAGCACATCGCGGGTCGTGAGCAGGTCGCGGCCCTGGTGCCAGCCATGCTCCATGCTGGCGATGGTGCGTGACGCAATGCCCGATCCGCTTTCGAGGTTTTCCGCCGCGATGCCGGACAGCGTTACGCCCCGAACCTCGTAGCCCGCTGTTTCCCAGGCCTCCCGTGCCACGCCCAGCATCGCGCTCTTGCCGGCTCCGGCATGGCCGACGACGATTCCGAGATCGCACCCATCCGTGACATGCACCAGCGCGTCGGCCTGCTCGCCCGAAAGGACGACACCGCGCGCTTCCCCACGCGCAAGAGCCGCTTCGCGATCTGCGTTACGCACCTCATAGCGTTCCCGTTCCGCCATGAGTTTGGCGGCATGGTGCAGCCGCCGTTCGGTGTCGATCATGGCGCTGGTCGTGAACCGATCTTCGCCGCGAGCGTCCTTGCCGAGTTCGACCAAATCGGGCGCATTGCGCATCGCGCTCATGACTTCGTTGAACTGCTCGATGTCATGGCTGTGCCGGTGCGCGAAGACAGCTATATCGCGGCGCGTGAAGGTCGATTGCTGCTGGGTGATCGCGTCTAGTCCAAGGGAAGGATCGGCGATGATCCTCTCGCCATTGCCGCGCGCGATCTCGCGGTGCAGTTCGGCGCGGTCGGCCTCATTGCCTTCGCCCCCGATGCCCCGATCCTCGATACGCTTAGCGGGCGCGCCGATCTGGCTTTGCGGCTCCAGTGCGATGCCCTGCGCTTCGAGACTCCGATGGTCGATGCGCGCGTCGATGTCGAGTTCGGCCAAGCGCTCATTGGCGATCTCCGCCCAGCGTTCGCGCCAGCGCTCGACCATCGCCGTGCGGTTCCAGTCCCGCACCTTCTGGCCAAAACCGTTCTCGTCTACCGCGCGCATGGTCAGCATGACGTGGGCATGAGGTTTGGGCATGCCGTCCTCGGCCATGTCCCAATGCACATTGAGATCGGCGATCATGCCCCGGTCCACGAACTCAGCCTGCACGAAGTCGCGGGCCAGCTCGATCCCCTGAGCCTGGGTCATCTCGCGGGGAAGCGCGAATTCCACCTCGCGGGCAAGCTGCGCGTCCTTGCGGATCTCGAAGGCTTCAACATCGTTCCAAAGCCGTTCGCGGTCGCGCCACGCCTCCGGCGCGTTCTCCGGCAGCAGTACCTCGGAATGAACGACGCCGTGCTTGGACGAAAAATCGTGGCTGCGTTCAAGCCGCTCGTCGCGCAGCCGCGAGCCCGAGCGGTAGGCAGCCGACGCTACCGCGCTGCTCCCGGCCTTGCGGCCAATGACCTTGACGTGAAGATGATAGATCGCCATCGCGACC
>DAIMKE010001352.1:0-2033 GCA_036721875.1 Bradyrhizobium sp.
GTCCACGGCTGGCCCCGCGGCGGGCAGGGCCGGGTGCGAATCGATTCAATCAGCGGCTTGCCTTCGCCAAGCGTCAGCCGTTCCGCGCCGCGGCCGACGATGCCGCGCCAGATCAGCCCGAGTGCCGGCGCGCTGACGATGCCGAGCAGCGGCACCCCCTCAGTGATCAGCGCGACGTTGACGGTGAATTCATTGCGGCCGGCGACGAACTCCTTGGTGCCGTCGAGCGGATCGACCAGGAAGAAGCTGTCCTTGTAGGGCAGTTCGCCATGCTGGGTGCGCTCTTCCGACAGCGAGGGAATGCTGGGGGCCAGGCGCGCGAGACCGGCGGCGATGATGCTGTCGGCCGCCAGATCCGCCTCGGTTACCGGCGATCCGTCGGTTTTGCCGTCGACCTTCATGGCGGAGCGGTTGACGGCAAGGATGGCGGCGCCGGCCGCGATCACGATTTCGGTGAGCGGTTCGATCAGTTCCGCGGCGGCGTTGCCGTCGAGGACGGGCGGTCGTGCCTCATTCATGAGCTGGGCCCATTTGCTGTTCGTCCTGCCTTACCATTGCCGCCCCGTGCTGGCAGCACGCCGCTGCGCAGTGTATCAAACCTTCGAGCATGCGTGATTCGTAACTGTCCGCCAGGAACTTCGGAATCGGCGGCTTTCCAGGAACAAATGATGTCTGGCACTTCGACTCCCGGTCCGGCTCCCGATGCCCTCGAACTTGCGGCGCTGTTGTGTTCGCGCGTCTGTCACGATCTCATCAGCCCCGTGGGCGCGATCGTCAATGGTCTTGAGGTCCTTGACGACAATCCGAAGCCGGAAGATCGCGACTTTGCGCTCGACCTGATCCGCAAGAGCGCCAAGACCGCCTCGGCGCGATTACAGTTCTGCCGCCTGGCGTTCGGCGCTGCCGGGTCGGCGGGCGCGCAGATCGACCTCGGCGATGCGCAGACCATGGCGCGCGGCCACATCGAGGACGGCAAGATCACCATCGCCTGGAATTTGCCGCGGCTCCTGTTGCCGAAGAATCGCGTCAAGCTGCTGCTGAATATGCTGATCATCGCGCAGCAGACGATTCCGCGCGGCGGCACGCTGACGATCGATCCGATCGGCGATGGCGAGACCATGAGCTTTCGCGTCACCTCCACCGGCCTGAATGCCCGCCTGCCGCAGAACATCGCCGATCTCGTCAGCGCGGGTTCGACCGCCTCCGTCGACGCGCATGCGGTGCAGCCTCATTATACGCGGCTCCTGGCGGAGGCCTGCGGGCTCAGCGTGACGCTCGCGCTCGATGGAGAGAAGGTGGTCGTCACGGCGGCCTGATGGCCTTTCGGGCGTGGTCCTCGAACGCGCTTGAGCGCGTTAAGGGTTAACCAAGGGTTGATAAATGGCGGCTGATTTTACTGCCGCCGCCTTATCTCTTTGTTGAGCCCGTTCTTTTCCATTTGCTCAACCAATATTAAACGGTTTGCCTACAAGCTGGCTTCGTTCCGTAAGGCGCGTCGATGTCGCGTGCCGGTGCGTGCGAAGGCCAGTTTCCATGGATGATCTATTACGCGAATTTTTGACTGAGACCAGCGAGAGCCTGGACACGGTCGACAATCAGTTGGTGCGGTTCGAGCAGGACCCGAGCGACGCGAAGATTCTGGATAACATCTTCCGCCTGGTCCACACCATCAAGGGCACCTGCGGTTTCCTGGGCCTGCCGCGGCTGGAAGCGCTGGCGCATGCCGGCGAGACGCTGATGGGCAAGTTTCGCGACGGCATGCCGGTCAAGGCCGAAGCCGTGACGCTGATCCTGTCCTCGATCGATCGCATCAAGGAGATCCTGGGCGGCCTCGAGGCGACCGAGACCGAGCCCGAGGGCTCCGACGAAGACCTGATCGAGAAATTGCATGAGATGGCCGAGGGCGGCAGCCATGACGCCGAGGCGCCGGTCGAAGCTGCGCCCGTGGTGGCCGCACCGCCGGCTGCACCCGCGATGACCCAGGAAGTTGCCAAGGAGGTTGCCATGGGGACGCTGGTCGATCAGGTGCTGGA
>DAIMKE010001353.1:0-2033 GCA_036721875.1 Bradyrhizobium sp.
CATGGCTCCGCTCGACGCCAATGTCGTCGTACGTGAGTCGGTGGCGCTCGTTCAGCGTGAGATGGCCAGCCACGCCGTGTCGGTCCGAATGGAGCTGTCGTCGGCACTGCCGAGAACATTCGGCGATCGAATCCAACTGCAACAGGTCCTGATCAACCTGATCATGAACGGGATCGAGGCCATGGAAAACGTCCATGATCGCCCGCGCGAATTGGCCATCCGTTCAGCGGCGAGCGGCGATGGCGCGGTGTTGGTGAGCGTTTCCGACTGCGGCGTCGGCATCAGTGACGAGGCGATAGACCGCCTGTTCACCCCGTTCTTTACCACGAAGTCCACCGGCATGGGCATGGGGCTGTCGATCTGTCGATCCATCATCGAGGCGCATGGTGGACGGCTTTTCGCTGCACCCAACCAGGAGTACGGCGCGACTTTTCAGATCACCTTGCCCCTCCATCGAGAGGAAATTTCGTGACCGAGCCCGGGGAACCGCCGCCGCCGCAGGAGGAGGACGGCGATCAGCCAATTGTCTTCATCGTCGACGACGACGCGTCCATGCGCCGTGCGCTCACCAATCTATTCGAGTCGGTCGGCCTCAAGGTCGAAGCATTCGGCTCGGCACCACAACTCCTCCACGCCAAGCCGCCGGAAGTCCCCAGTTGCCTCGTGCTCGACATCCGCCTTCCTGGAGCCAGCGGCCTTGACCTTCAATCCGATCTTGCCAAGGCGAATATCCACACGCCTATCATCTTCATTACCGGCTACGGCGATATTCCCATGACGGTTAGGGCCATGAAGAGCGGCGCGATCGACTTCTTGACCAAGCCGGTCCGCGACCAGGACATCCTGGATGCAGTCCAGGCCGCGATCGAGAGAGACCGCAAGCGCCGCGACCTCAACAAGACGGTCTCGACCGTGAGATCACGCTTCGAGTCACTGTCCCCGCGGGAGCGAGACGTATTGTCCCTGGTGACGGCCGGCCTGATGAACAAGCAAGTGGCCGCCCAGCTCGGATTGGCGGAAATCACCGTGAAGATCTATCGCGGCCAGATCATGCGGAAAATGGGCGCGAAATCGCTGGCCGATCTGGTGAGAATGAGCGAGGCGCTCGGGATAGGGTCCAACAAGCCCGACGCACAAACCTAAGTATGAGTTTCCAATCGTGACGGACAGGTCCACCTTATCGGTTTATGTGTAGCCGTGGCGACGGCAAGCGTGATACCGGGTGAGGAGCGGACGTCTTGTCAGCGGCTTCGGTCATTTCGGTGCTTGACGACGACCCTTACGTGCGGGCCGCTATCAACAATCTCCTGGAATCGCGCGGGTACGTCGTCCACACATTCGCCTCAGCCGAGGAATTTTTGAGGTCGCCCAATTCGAATGACACCTCGTGCGTGATCACCGACGTGCAGATGCCGCTGATGACGGGAATCGATCTGTTGACGCGGATGCGCGCGCATGGTTCGCCGACGCCTTTCATCTTCATCACAGCCTTCCCGGATGAGAGCGTACGGATGCGTGCCCTCAAAGCCGGGGCAATCTGTTTTCTCGGCAAGCCATTCGTCGCCTCGGATCTGATGCAGTGCCTGGACCGTGCGCTGGCAGCAGGTCACGAGACCTCGCAGTGAGCGCCCGGCGGCCAGCAGACGCGACGGTGACGGCGATCGGGATCAATCCCGCATCTCGCGAGGGCTTCCCGCGAGATGGCCCGCGCGCTCGCAGAACCTCACGGACATACCGCGAGGCATGCGTTGCCCCATCAGTCCACCTTGATGTTCGCCGCCTTGATCATCGGCCACCATTTGGCGATCTCGGCCTTCTGACGGTTTCCAAGCGCTTCCGGCGTGAGCTGATCCTTGGGCGTCATCTCCAGGCCCTGGCTTTCGAGCTGCTTCCTCACAGCAGGATCGTTCAGCGCCTCGACGGCCGCGGCGTTGAGCCTGGCGACGATCTCCTTCGGCGTGCCCTTCGGCACCCACATGCCCGACCACAGCGTCATGTTGAAGCCCTTCAAGCCGGCCTCGTCCGCCGTCGGG
>DAIMKE010001354.1:0-469 GCA_036721875.1 Bradyrhizobium sp.
CCCGACGACGTCGTGTTCACCGTCGAATATTCGGTGCGCGCGGCGCAGATGGCGGTCTATCAGCTCATGAAGATCGATCGCCCGATCCCGGGCGTGACCCGCCACGACAAGTCGCCGGCTGTGCTGCTGAGGACCGTTGAGAAAGCGTTTGCTTGACTTAACCGCTGAATGCGAGGTGTTGGATGACAATGCGACTCGCCCATCTATTTGGTGCAATTGCGCTCGCGCTTCCAGTTTCCGGATCGGCGCACGCCGGCCAGTGCGCCCAGGAGATCGCGGCCTACGAAGGCGCGGTTGCCGACCTTGCGGCGCGGGGTTGGTCCGTACACCAGTCAGTGCGTGCGCAGATGCATCGCCAGCCCACGATCAGGTCCGCGACCGAGGCCGACGCGCAGGCAAAGATCGATGCGGCCCACGATCGGGCCGCGTTGGATCGCGCGCGGAAAGCTGACGAGGTGGGTGACGAGGG
>DAIMKE010001354.1:479-2028 GCA_036721875.1 Bradyrhizobium sp.
CCGCGCCTTGTCGCAGGCGCGTCGCCATCCGCATCGTCAGAATGATTGAAAACGCCACTTTAATGCTCGGCTCTATCGCCACGAACCCATAGAATTCAGGTCTTTGGCGATAGGACTAGACCTGAAGATGTTTTGAGCGGTTCGCAAGCGCGAGCCGCGGCAATACCCCGTTACGGGAGCTGCTTCATTGCTGTGCGAGGAAATCATCCAGGCAGGTAATCTGGCCGATAACAGCGTGACGATCAGCGCAGCTGTGCTCCGGTGCCGACCGACGCGGCATGCACCATACTGCTCACAGCGCGATGATTCACGGCTCCGCTTGAGCTATTCGGGAACATTTGCCAACTTGTTGATGTCGTCGGCATCTTGCGAGCTCTTGAGCAATCTGCCGACCATCTCGTAGGTTCGGGTAATCTCCGCGAGGCGGCTCATTTCGCGCGTGCTCTGCACATTGGATTTCTCCAAGGCGCCGCTCGTGAGGGTGATAGCCGGCGGAGCGATGTCAGAAGGTGGGTCGTCGGACCTGAATAGAGTCCCGCCGATGGGTTGAAGTAACTGCGGCCGTTCGAAGCGAACCACGCGGAGCTGACCGAGGAGGAAGCCTTGCTTCGTGCTGAGAATTCCAGTAGGCGAGATCTCCAACTCCCGCTGGTTAGGTGGGACCTGCAGTGGGCCGTTTTGGCCGAGGATAGGTTGTCCTTCCAGCGTAACCAGACGGCCACCGCCATCAATCGTGAATGCGCCGTTTCGCGTGAAGCGCTCGCCTCGCTCGGTCTGTACGACGAAATACCTCTGGCCATTGATGGCAACATCGAGCGGGTTGCCAGTTAATTCAGTGGCGCCTTGGGAATTGTCGGTGAATTGAAATCGTGGGTCGGACAGCGACAGCGGCCGCTCTCGCTGCCCCGCTTCGTTCAAACCTTTTTCCGGCTTGAGGTATTCACGAAACGACAGTTCCCGCGCCCGAAATCCAGCCGTATCGAGGTTTGCCACGTTCTGCGCCGTGACATCGAGCTTCCGCTGCAGCGGATCAGTCGCGACAGGTGAATCAGGGTCGTCCCTGTCGCCGAGAGCTACGTCGATGGTGAGAGGGTAACCGCGGTTGCGCACCGGCACCCGTCGTTTCGATCTCGGACAGGAAGGAAACGTCCGGCATGGACCGAGGCCTTGCAGGTTATGCGGGTGCAGAGCCCAATCGGCACCCCCGGGACAAGGTCCACAATGGCTTACATCAAGCCATGGAAGCCGAAGTTGAGATGCTGGTGGTGGGGACGATTGCGAAGATCCATCGCGCCTATTTGTTTATGGTCAGCACCATCAGTCGCACCAAGAACCGGGCTTCCAGGCGCCAGTCGGCGCGACACTACCCCCTTCCGCTCCGCGATCCGTCCAGCCGACGCATCATTCATATGTTCGACTAACGAAGAGATCTTGGGAGCGCGTCTCCGTTTCCTGACCCGCGCTTCGGAGTTCGGATCACCGGCACGGGAACTTGTTCAAGGGCCGCGACTTATTTGGTCGGACTACCCTGCGACAACATCGAGAGGAT
>DAIMKE010001355.1:0-2025 GCA_036721875.1 Bradyrhizobium sp.
CGGCTTGACCGGGCGATCCAGTACGCCGCGGCCCATCGGCTCGACCACTGCGGCCTCTGGAATACTGGATCACCCGCCTTCGCGGGTGATGACGACCCGGGTGGGCAAAGCGCAGCGTGCCCACTCATCGGCATCGCGTCGTGAATGGTGGGCACGCTTTCGCTTTGCCCACTACACCTCGTCCATCGTTTCCTCCGCGCTCGCACCATGCCCCGGCGGTGTCGGCATTCGCCCTCGACATCGGGCTTCACATACGAAAACGGGCTGCTCTTGCGCTGGATGCCCCAGGCGAGCTGGTTGATGTTCGCCGTGGTGAAATTCAGCCCGCATTTGCCGGCCTCGTCGATCATCCAGAGCAGCGGATATTTGGAAAGCCCGCTTTCCTTTTCGGGATAGCCGCCGCCGATATCGGCATGCACGCCGGCGAACCACACCTGCAGAATATCCTGCGGCACGGCGTGCACCTCGTTGAAGCGGACGGGCTTGTACGTCTGCGGCTGGTACCACTTCTTCAGGCGGAACATGGCTCGGCGCTCGTCGATCGAGATCGCCTGGCGGAACGTCTGCACGCTCGGGTTCTGCAGCGTCCAGGCCAGTTCTTCCAGGCTCGGCCAGTAGAACCGATCCGGCCGCGGCACGATCACGCTCGCGACCGTATCCCAGACGCCGACGAAGCGAATGGTCGGCCAGCGGGACGAGGTGATGCGCGCGAACTGGGCGGCGTTGTCGAACGGCGAGGGCGGCAGCTCGTCTTCGGCTCTCGCCGCATCCGTGATCTCTCTCAGCTTCGCGCGCAGCTTCGGCGCCTCGTCGGAGGAGAACTGCTTGTAGGCGATCAGCCCCGAGCCGGCGAGATTGACCTGCTCCGGCGTGATGAGCCCGATCTTGTGGATCAGCCCCGCCAGCACCCGCACGGTATAGGCGCCGCGGGAGAAGCCGAACAAATAGATCTGGTCGTCCTTCTGCCAGTGGTGGACCAGGAAGGCATAGGCCGCGAGCACGTTGTCATCGAGCCCGTACCCGGTGGCGAGCCCGAGGATCGCGTTGAAATCCTGTTTCAGCTTGTGCCACGGATCCGGCCGCGCCAGCGTGCCGACCCCCGGATCGTAATAGACGAGCTGCCGCGGCTGCGTCTTCTCCGTCTTGCGCAGGCAGCGATAGAGCTTGAGCACATTGGAAATGTTCTCGGAAATTTCGTTGCCGGTGCCGTCGCAGCAGATGATGATGTTGCGCATGGTGAGCATCCCCGATACTACCGGAGCGAGTATAGCGAAGTTTTGGGATTTTGGATGACGCGGCGGATGGCGGCCCCGCCTTGTCCAATGTCTTCCCGGCACGAGGTCGCGTCAGGCGGCCTCAGTGACTGCGCGAATCTTCAGGTGCACGCCGGTTTCTTCCTGCAACGCGCTGATGACGCCAAGGAGGTTTTCGGCGGTGGGGTTGCCGTCCGGACCGAACATCCGCATCAGGCTTTTCGGCGAGCGCTCCAGCACCTCACCCAGCCGGTCGAATCCAATCGTCGCGTTGATGTAGGCCCGCAGTGCTGCGCGGCCCTCATCGGTCTCGCCCTTTAGCAGCGCCTGCACCGCCTCCTGGAACAGCGCCCGGCGAAAGGCGGGCTCGCGCTTCGCCCGCGCCTGCACGGTGTCGCGAAAATTCCGGGTCAGTGGCATGGCGTCATCCTTCGCGCTTGCGCTTCTTGTAATCGCGCCAGCGGCGGAGCGAGGCGTCGATGTCGTTCTGTTGCCGTCGCTTGGTGCCGCCGCCGAGCAGAATGACCAGCACCTTGCCGTCCCAGCCGAAGTAAACGCGATAGCCAGGGCCGCGATTGATCTTCAATTCGGCCGCGCCTTCGCCGATCGGCTTGACGTTCGAAATGTTGCCTTCGGCGAGCCGCTCGATCGCGACCGTCACGCTGGCAGCCGCCTGCACGTCGAGACCATCGAACCATTTTCGGAAGGGGCTGCTTCCTTGAGATAAGTATTCCTCAATCCGGATCATTTGGTATCATATACGTTACCAATG
>DAIMKE010001356.1:0-2023 GCA_036721875.1 Bradyrhizobium sp.
ATCTCAAGGCTGCCGGCCACGGCAACGCTGTTGTTGAGGCCGAGGTCCCGCGCCTCCTGGCTCATCGTGCGCCAGTCAAGCGCAGAAAACAGCGTCGTCATGCAGATATCTCCGGGTCGGTCACAAATTCCGTGCGTTCCACTTTGCCGGAAAATGTTCTACAGCACCACCAGCGACCAGGAAACGGAAACGAACGGAGATACCAGTGGCAGATCAGGATCTGGTGCGTGAGACGGCGTGTGCCGTCGTCGGCAAGCTGAAATCGGGTGAAGTCACCCCGCTCGATCTGCTGGACGTGCTGGAGAAGCGCATCGCCGAGGTCGACGGCAAGGTCAATGCGCTGCCGACGCTGTGCTTCGACCGCGCCCGCACCCATGCCCAAGCCCTGATGAAGAAGCCGGCGGCCGAGCGCGGCCTGCTCGCCGGGCTGCCTATCCCGATCAAGGACCTGACCGCCGTCGAGGGCGTGCTCACCACGCAGGGTTCGCCGATCTACAAGGATAGCATCCCAACCAAATCAGACATTATGGTCGAGCATCTCGAAAACAATGGCGGCGTGATCTACGCCAAATCGAACACGCCGGAGTTCGGAGCGGGCGCCAACACCTTCAACGAAGTGTTCGGCCCGACGCGCAATCCCTGGGACACGTCGCGATCTGCTGCCGGTTCCTCGGGCGGCGCGGCGGCCGCGCTTGCCACCGGTACGGCGTGGCTGGCGCACGGCTCGGACATGGGCGGCAGCTTGCGCACCCCCGCCAGCTTCTGCGGCATCGTCGGACTGAGGCCGAGTATCGGCCGCGTTGCGCATACGATAGCTGCGGCGGTCGATCGCAATCTCGGCCAGCAAGGGCCCATGGCGCGCAACGTGGAAGACGTGGCCCTGCTGCTCGATGCCATGAGCGGCGAACACCGCGGCGATCCGCTGTCGCTGCCGGTGCTGCCGGCATCGTTCCTCTCGGCCGCACGTTCCGGCAGCAAGCCTAAGCGCATCGCCTATTCGCCCGATCTCGGCATCACGCCGGTCGATCCGGAAGTCGTCGCCATCACCCGAAAGGCGGCGCAGCGTTTTGCGGAGGCCGGCGCCATCGTCGAGGAAGCCCACCCCGATCTGCGCGAGGCCCATGAGTGCTTCCATGTGCTGCGCGCGTTCGACTTCGCGCTCTCCAAGGCCGCCCTGCTGCGTACCAAGCGCGACCTGCTCAAGCCGGAAGTGATCTGGAACATCGAGGAAGGCCTCAAGCTGACGGTCGAGCAGCTTGAGCGCGCCGAGGCGCAGCGCGTGGCCATGACGGCGCGCACGCTGGAATTCTTCGACAAGTACGACCTGTTGCTGTGCCCCGCCACCATCGTGCCGCCGTTCCCGGTCGAGAACCGCTACGTCGCCGAATGCGCCGGCAAGAAGTTCGACAATTACGTCGAATGGCTCGGCATCGTCTACGCGATCACGCTGGTGTGCTGTCCGGCGCTGTCGATGCCCTGCGGCTTCACCGCCTCGGGCCTTCCGATCGGATTGCAGGTGGTGGCCGCGCCGCGCGCCGAGGCGCAGCTTCTGGCCGGGGCTAGACTGCTGGAGGATATTTTGGGCGTGCGCGACACGACGCCGATCGATCCGAGGGCGCCGAAATGAGGACAAATGGCTGACGACAATGAGCCGCCGCCCGAGAGCAAGCTGACGCGCAGCAAGGCGCGCTGGGCACGCGAGGGAAAATTCCTCACCGGCAAGATCTCGCGACCGGAAGAGGCGCGCCTGCCCCCGGGGCAGCATCTGACCAACGACTGGCCGACACTCGACCTCGGGCTGACGCCGAACATTTCGCGCGAGCGCTGGCGACTCGACGTCTACGGCGCGGTCGAGAATCCGATCTTCTGGGATTTTTTTGAGTTCACCGCCCAGCCGCAATCCAAGTTCGTGACCGACATCCACTGCGTCACGACATGGTCGCGCTACGACAATCAATGGGAAGGGCTGGCGACCCGGGATCTCCTGGATGCCTGCCGGCCGCGCGACGATGCGCGGTTCGTG
>DAIMKE010001357.1:0-2021 GCA_036721875.1 Bradyrhizobium sp.
CGTTCGGGCCGATCACGGCCACCAGCGCGCCGGTGGCGACCTCGCCATTGAGGTGATGCACCGCCGGATGCCGGTCGTAGCCGAGCGTGACGTTCTGGAATTTGATCTGCGCGGTCATGCTCACCTCATCGCCAGCCATACGATGGCCCACAAGGCGGCACTGACCGCAGCCGCTGCGCCGAGCCGGGAGGCGACGGTCATGCGCAGGATCGACCAGGGGGCCGCCTGCGCCGGATGCGGCGTGGCCGGACCATGGGAGTGGGCGTGGCCGTGGTGGTGACTGTGATCGTGGGAATGGGCGTGGGGCATAGCCAATTGTTATATTATAACATTACGGGAGTCCACGTTTGGGCTTTTTCGCAGGGTCCGCCAACGGAAGCCTCCTGCCCGTCATGCCCGCGAAGGCGGGCATCTAGTACTCCGCGGCCTTTCGGTTCCATCATCGATGTCTCTGGAATACTGGATCCCCGCCTGCGCGGGGATGACGACCGAGTATGGCTTCGCGTTCTCGCGACGCGTTCGCCCGAGGTTTGCTGTTTACCTTGCCCCCAAAAAAGTGAGAGGGCGCAGGGAAGACCGGGTGCGCGCTGCACCCGCGGTCTCGTGTGCCAAGCGCACAGAATAAAACGCACACGAGCATACAGGTTCAGCGGAGGCATCCGGCCTTCCCTGCGCAATGGTTTACGGCTTACTTCGTACTCTCCCCGGTGAACGGCTCTTTTGCCACCGTCGCTCCACGAGATGACCCGGGAAGCTTAGCGCCAGCACCGCGGCGCCAGGACCACACGACTTCGCCGTCCGCGTCAGGCGCCAACGTCAGCTGCGCCATTCGCGTCCACCGCATCCCACCGCGCGTTCGTGACGATCGCGAGCGCCCCTCTTGCCGGGTGGGACGGGGCGTAACATGAACCGATTTGAGAAAGAACAAAAGGGGAATATTTTATCCGAGGAGGCTGGATCACCCAAATCACCTTGATATTTCGAGCAAATTTCGGTTGAGCGCGCAGAGCTTTTCCGGGCGGGATCAGTCCCGCCAACGGTCATTCCGGGGCGTGCGCAGCACGAGCCCGGAATCCATTTGCCAGCAAAGCTTGCGGCCCGATGGATTCCGGGTTCGCGCTACGCGCGCCCCGGATTGACAGCAGCGCATCATCTCGCGCGATTGCGTTAGTTTTGCATGCGCCACAGGACCGCGTTGGTAAGCATTCGCTGGTAGCGCGGGTCCTGCCAGACCGATGGCTCGTGGCCCGGCGCGGAATAGAACAGCGCCGGGCCATGCGAGAGGCCAACCATAGGATCGTCGGTGCACGCTCTCCACCAGGGCAAGCACGTGTCGAAGCCTTGCACGGATCGGCGCGAGCGAAGACCGCCGTCAGAGAACCTTCCGATCCTTTGCAGCCGTTGCCGGCGACAGTTCTGTCGTTCCAGGCTCGTTGCAGATATTGCGATACGCGCTTGCGGCTGCCGAATTCGCGGGGCCATTGACGACGTATGCTTCATCCTCCGTCACGAGATAGAGATACGGCCAGTCGCCACCTTCGCCCGAAGCCTTCCTGCCTTTCACGCGGCCGCAAATGGTGTCGACGGATTTCCCGAGCGTATTTTTGCGCATCGCCCGTTTCATCTCGCCGAACTCGGCCGAGGCCGACTCCTCCAGCTTCGCAGCGATCGTGGCCTTCGCCTTGACGATGACAGGATCGGGCGGCGTCTCTGCGGGACGGCTTGATGCCGGGACCTGGACTTTCGCTTCGATCACAGGCGACGCCGGCTTTTTCTCGGCAGGTTGAGCCTTGTCGCGCACGGCAGTCGCCGGGCGCTCTTCCGCCTTCGCGACGGCGGGCCTGGGTTTTGCTGCCGCTGGACTGGATTTGGACGGCGTTGACGCAGGTTCAACCGACCTGCTCGCGCTTGCGAGAAAGCCGTTTGCATCCGTGCACGAATCGGTGCTCGCGAGCGGCGATAGAGGGATGCTGCAGCCAACCAGGGGAGCAGCCAGAAGACCAATGAGAAGCGTTCTCATG
>DAIMKE010001358.1:0-2019 GCA_036721875.1 Bradyrhizobium sp.
GGTATCCACGATGCAGACCCGCCAGCCGTCCACCGCCGCGGTCGAGCCGAAGAACGAAATGGTCTCCCGCGTCTCGTCCACCGTGATGACGGTGCGCAGCACGCCGCGATCGTTGAGGCCGCGTTCGAGCACCAATAGCCCGCCATGTGCACTCGCCGCGACCTGTCGCGCGACCGGATCGGTGGGATCGAGCGCAAGCGTTTCTGCACGCTGCACCGAAGGCTTCATGGGGTCCGCGTTGGCCAACACAAAGCGCGCCATGCGATAGGCCAGCGTCGCCTTGCCGATGCCCTGCGGGCCGCCGATCAGCCAGGCATGCGGAATCCGCCCGCTGCGGTAGGCATTCAGCAACGCCGCCTCCGCCGCGCCATGGCCGAACAGATCGGCGGTTTCGCGGGGATGCCTGACCGCGATATCCGGCTCGGTCTTGCGGGCGCTCATGCGGAACTGGCCCTCGTCGGTGTGGCGAGCAGATGTTTGCGCACGGCGCTCCAGATGTGGGCTGCGACCGTATCGGCATCGGCATTGGCGTCGATGAGAACGCAGCGCTGCGGATCCTCGGCGGCAATCTGCTTGTAGGCGTCGCGCAGGTCCTGATGGAATTGAACGTCTTCCGCTTCGAAGCGATCGGGCGCCCCAGTGCCTCGGCGAGCGGAGGCGCGCTTCAGGCCGACCTCGACGGGAATATCGAGGATGATGGTCAGGTCAGGCTTGAGATCGCCGATGGTGACCCGCTGCATCGCGTTGAGAACGTCAGGCGAGACCTGCCCCAGCCGGCCCTGGTAGGCGCGGGTCGAATCGAAGAAGCGGTCGCACAGCACCCATGTTCCCTGGCTGAGCGCGGGCTGGATGACCGTACGCACGTGGTCGTCGCGCGCGGCGGCAAACAGCAGCGTCTCGGCCTCGGCGCCAAGCAGCTTGCCCATGCCCGACAGCACCAGATGCCTGATGATTTCGGCACCCGGCGAGCCGCCGGGCTCGCGGGTAACGATGGCGCGCAACCTTTCCGCGGCAAGACGTTCTGCGAGCTTCTTGATCTGCGTGGACTTTCCGGAGCCCTCGCCGCCCTCAAACGAGATGAACTTCCCGCGCCCGGAAGTCCGGTTCGGCGCTGTATCGGCCATGGTCAGAGCTTCTCTGCGCTCGCCCGGAACATGCCGATGACGAGTTCGCTGGCTCCATCGATCGCGCGGCGTACCGTCGAGCCGGTGCCGACCGCCTCGGCCGCATAAATCGGCGCTTCCACGGCCACGTTGGCGCCGCGCCATACCTTGACGACGCCGACCGGCTGGCCGGCTTTCACCGGCGCTGCCACCGGCCCCTTGTAGACGATGCGCGCGATCAGCTTGTCGTTGCCGTTCTTGGGTACCATCACCTTGATCGGTTCGGGGCTGGAAAGCTTGACCGAACGGCTCTCGCCGCCAAACACCCTGGCGTAGCCGACCATCTGGTTGGCCGCGAACAGCGTCCGCGTTTCGAAGTTGCGATAGCCCCATTCCAGCATCTTTTTGGCCTCGGAGGCTCGATCGTCTGCATCCTCGAGGCCATTGATCACGACGATCAGCCGCGTGTCGTTCTGCACGGCGGAGCCGACCATGCCGTAGCCGCCCTCCTTGGTATATCCGGTCTTCAGGCCGTCGGCGCCAGTGAGCGAGTTCAGCAGCGGATTGCGGTTCTGCTGACGGATCTTGTTCCAGGTGAATTCCCGCTCCGCGAACAATTTGTACATGTCGGGATAGGTCAGGATCAGGTGGCGGGCGAGTTTGGACAGTTCCCGCACCGTCATCTTGTTGGCCGGGTCGGGCAGTCCGTTGGAATTGCCGAAGGTCGACTTGGTCATGCCGAGCTCGCGGGCCCGCCGGGTCAGGAAGTCGGCGGCAAAGATGCGCTCGTTGCCGGCCATGCCTTCGGCAAGCGCGATGCAGGAATCGTTGCCGCTCTGGATGATGGCGCCGCGCAGAAGGTCGTCCACCGATACCTTGCTATTGAGAGCGGCAAACATGGTCGAGCCGCCCGCCG
>DAIMKE010001359.1:0-2017 GCA_036721875.1 Bradyrhizobium sp.
GCGGCACCCGCCGTGACCGTGACCATCGCCGAACCCGGCCGCTCACGCGACAATCCTGTCGCGGCGACCTTCCTGTCGCGCCGCCTGCTCAACAAGGGCAAATCGGAGAAGGAGACATATCACGTCGAGTTCGATCTCTCCGAGAGCAAGCTCGACTACGTCGTCGGCGACAGTTTTGGCGTGTTCCCGCGCAATGATGTCGGCCTCGTCGACCAGATCATCGCGCTGCTCGGCGCCTCCCACACCACCAAGGTCAATGGCAAGACGCTGCGCGAGGTGTTGATCGACGACGTGTCGTTGTCGCCGGCGCCGGACACGCTGTTCGAGCTGATCTCGTTCATCACGGGCGGTGCGGCGCGCGAGAAGGCGCGGGCGCTTGCGCAGGGCGAGGATCCCGATGGCGATGCCGCCACCCTCGACGTCATGGCCGGGCTGCAGAAGTTTTCCGGCACGCGGCCGCATCCCGAGGCCTTCGTCGAGGCGCTGGAGCCGCTGCAGCCGCGACTCTATTCGATCTCGTCTTCGCACAATGCGACGCCCGGAAAGCTGTCGCTGACGGTGGATTGCGTTCGCTACGTGATCGGCAAGCGCAAGCGGCTGGGACTTGCATCGACCTTCCTCGCCGAGCGCATCAATCCGGGCGACGAGCTGAAGGTCTATGTGCAGAAGGCCCACGGCTTTGCGTTGCCGGCAGACCCCAAGACCCCGATCATCATGATCGGACCCGGGACCGGCGTGGCGCCGTTCCGCGCCTTCCTGCTCGATCGCCGCGCCACCGGCGCGCCGGGCAGGAACTGGCTGTTCTTCGGCCATCAGCGCAGCGACTGCGATTTCTTCTATGCCGACGAACTCAATGCGCTGAAGACGTCAGGCCTGCTGACGCGATTGTCGCTGGCGTGGTCGCGCGACGGCGACAAGAAGTTCTACGTGCAGGACCGCATGCGCGAGGTCGGACGCGAATTGTGGACCTGGCTCGCCGAGGGCGCCAACATCTACATCTGCGGCGACGCCAAGCGGATGGCCAAGGATGTCGAGCGCGCCTTGGTCGATATCGTCGCCCAGTTCGGCGCCCGGACCACCGACGAAGCCGTCAGTTTTGTCGGCGAACTGAAGAAACAGGGCCGGTTCCAGCAGGACGTTTACTGATTCCGGTTCCAACTGGCTCAAATCGACCCGAATGAAATCCTCGCCCGGATCGGGATCGGGAGAATTTTCCACTTCGTTTGGCGGCCGCCGGAGCGCCGGCATCGCTATTTCGGCCAATGTCTTGCATCGGAACGCGAACGATATTCCATATGCAGCCCATGCTGCGTTGGAGATCGACCATGCGCCAACTATCGGCGGAAGCCCGCCTGCACCTTTACGCACGTTCGGTGTCCCGCAGATCCGGCACCGGTTATATCGCTGCGCTCTACAGCGCGCTGGCGCTCATTGCGGCCGTTGTTTTCGGCACGCTGTCGGTTCACCCGTTCTGAATTCGCGCCTCATACACGCAGGCCATCACTTGCCCAGCGTGTTCTTGTAGATACCGCCGTCCTTCATGATGACCTTGAAGTTGCTGCCGGGGTCGGCAATCAGGTTGATGTTCTCCAGCGGATTTCCATCGACAAGCAACAGATCCGCGAGCGCGCCCTGTTCCACCACGCCGAGCTTTCCTGGATAGGGATTGCGCTTTCCGGACAGTTGCAGCAGTTCGGCGTTGGTCGATGTCGCCATGACCAGCGCTTCGGCCGGAGTGTACCAGCGCGTCAACGAGGCCAGAATGGCGCCTTGCTTTTGCGCCAGCGCGCGTGAGAACAGCACATCGGTGCCCCACGCCGTCTTGATCTTGTACTTCTTCGCCAGCTCGTAGGCTCTGGCGATGCCGGGCCAGACCTCATCCGCCTTGGCGCGCTGGACGGTTCCCACCGGAAAGCCCAGCTTCAACTCGTCGGGGAGGGGCTGCATGCTCAGCCAGATGCCCTTTTCGGCGATCAGTTTGGCGGTTGCGTCATCCATCAGAAAACCGTGCTCGATA